>CALFYB010000125.1 GCA_937952995.1 uncultured Caulobacteraceae bacterium | reverse complement strand
GGTATCGGCAATGATGATGCCGCGTTCCTCAGCCTTGGCGCGGCCGAACTCATAGACCGTGCGGCTGAGCGCCTCCAGCTTACCCGCCAGATCGCTGCCAAGTCGGGCATGGAGGTCCGCAACGCCGATATTCTCGTCATGGCCGCTTTCGGCCTTGGTGGCGGGACTGAACAGGGCTGGGTCCAGCCTGTCACTTTCGCGCAGACCCTTGGGCAGGGCTTCACCCGCGAGCGTGCCCGTGGCCTTGTAATCCTTCCAAGCTGAGCCTGAAATATAGCCGCGCATGACACATTCGAACGGCACGACCTTGGTGCGTTTGCAGAGCATGGTCCGGCCAAGGATGGCGCTGCGATGGGGTGCGAGGGCGGGGATCGCGGCGATGATCTCGTCCGTATCGGCGCTGATCAGATGATGACGCGTGACACTGGCCAGCTGGGCAAACCACCAGGCGCTGAGCTGGGTCAGGACCAGGCCCTTGAAGGGCACCGGCTCGTCCATCACCACGTCAAAGGCGCTGATCCGATCGGACGCGACCAGCAGCAGCCGCTCGGCATCGACCTCGTAGACGTCGCGCACCTTGCCGCGCGCCAGAAGGGTCAGGGGCAGGTTGCTGAAGGTCATTGCCGTCATTGTCGTGCTCACGCTTTAGGGCCGAGAGGTTCGATTACATGGCCTCGCTGCCACGGGTGATCGACAGGACCCCCGTGCGCGACACTTCGACCAGACCGAGGGGCCGCATCAGCTCGATGAACTTGTCGATCTTGCCAGAGTCGCCGGTGACCTCGAAGATGAAGCTCTCGTGGGTGGTGTCGACCACCTTGGCCCGGAAGATTTCAGAGACGCGCAGGGCCTCGACCCGCTCGGTGCCGCGGCCGCTGACCTTGACCAGAGCCAACTCGCGCTCGACGCCCAAGGGATCGCGGCTGACATCTTGCACTTCCAAGGTCGCGACCATCTTTTCGAGCTGGGCGCGGATCTGGGCGAGTGTCTCGACCGTACCGGAGGTGACGATGGTGATGCGCGAGGTGTGGGCGCGGCGATCAGTTTCCGCGACCGTCAGGCTCTCAATATTGTAGCCCCGCGCTGCGAACAGACCGACCACCCGGTGCAGGACGCCCGGCTCGTTGGCGACGATTACCGCGAAGGTGGCGCGCTGCTCGGCGACATCCAGATGGTCGAGAAAATAGGCGGAGCCGGGTTGGTCAGCGGACATAGGCGTTCTCATTTCCGTTCAGTGCGACTTCCGAGGTCCAACCGGACGGTGGAAGCAGATTATGTCGATCATGGGGATGGAGGCTAGACCAGACCCCGGCCCTTGGCGTCGATGGCGGTGTTCATATCCACGCCCATATCGGCCAAGATCATTTCATTATGCGCCTTGCCCGATGGGATCATAGGGAAGCAGTTTTCCAGCTTGGTCACGCGGCAGTCGAAGATCACCGGGTGGGGGCTGTCGATCATCTCAATGATCTTGGCGTCCAGTTCCTGCGGCGTTGAGGCCCGGATGCCGACGGCGCCGTAAGCCTCAGCCAGCTTCACGAAGTCGGGCAGGCTTTCGGAATAGGACTGGCTGTAGCGCTCGCCATGCAGCAGTTGTTGCCACTGGCGCACCATGCCCATCCATTCGTTATTGAGGATGAAGATCTTGATCGGCAGCCGGTACTGAATGGCGGTCGAGATCTCCTGCATGGTCATCTGGATCGAGGCTTCGCCAGCAATGTCGATGACCAGCGAGCCCGGATGGGCCAATTGCACGCCAACGGCGGCGGGCAGGCCGTAGCCCATGGTGCCGAGCCCGCCCGAGGTCATCCAGCGGTTAGGCTCTTCGAAGCGGTAATATTGCGCGGCCCACATCTGGTGCTGGCCGACCTCGGTGGTGATGTAGGCGTCGCGGTCCTTGGTCAGGGCATAGAGCCGCTCGATGGCATATTGCGGTTTGATCTCGTTGTCCGAAGGGCGGTAGGCCAAGCAATCACGCGCGCGCCACGCCTTGATCTGGTCCCACCAGCTAGACTGGGCCTCAGCATTGGGCTTGTAACCCTTGGCCTTCCAGACCGCGATCATGTCGCGCATGACCGAGCCGACATCACCGACAATGCCGATATCGACGCGGACGGTCTTGTTGATCGAGGAGGGGTCAATATCGACGTGGATCTTCTTGGAACCCGGCGAGAAAGCGTCCAGACGCCCGGTCACCCGGTCATCAAAGCGCGAGCCGAGCGCGATCATCACATCGCAATCGTGCATGGCGTTGTTGGCTTCAAAGGTGCCGTGCATGCCCAACATGCCCAGCCACTGTGGGTCCGCCGCCGGGAAGGAGCCCAGGCCCATCAGGGTCGAGGTGATGGGCGCGCCGGTCAGGGCCACCAGTTCGCGCAGGAGTTCGCTGGCCTCTGGTCCCGCATTGATCACGCCGCCGCCCGTATAGAAGACGGGCCGCTTGGCCTTGGCGATCAACTCGACCGCGTCGGCAATGCGCTGGGCGTCGCCCTTGGTCTGAGGGTTATAGGCGTGGCTGAAAACCACCTCGTCCGGGCTGTAATAGTCGGCGGTGCCGAACTGAACATCCTTTGGGATGTCGATGACCACGGGGCCGGGACGCCCACTGGTGGCGATGTGGAAGGCCTCGTGCAGGATGCGCGGCAGGTCGGCGGTCCGCTTGACCAGATAGTTGTGCTTGGTGCAGGAGCGGGTAATGCCGACCGTATCGCACTCTTGGAACGCGTCCGAGCCGATCAGGTGGGTCGGGACCTGCCCGGTAATGACCACCAAGGGAATGGAGTCCATCAGGGCGTCGACAATACCGGTCACGGCATTGGTCGCTCCTGGACCTGATGTGACCAGAACCACGCCGGGCTTGCCTGACGAGCGCGCATAGCCTTCGGCCGCGTGGGTTGCGCCCTGTTCATGGCGGACCAGAACATGCTGCAGACGCGGCTCATGGAACAGCGCGTCATAGATCGGCAAGATCGCGCCGCCCGGATAGCCAAACAGGGTGTCTACCCCCTGATCGACAAGGGCGCGGACGACCATCTCGGCACCGGTCATGGCCCGCGAGGCTTGGGTTGTTTGGGTCTCAATTTGGGCGGCGGCTTTGGTCATGGGATCACACGAAAGAGGAAGAAACGGAATTTACAGGGGTTTGGTCAAAGAAAAAGGCCCTCGAGGGGCCCTTTGTATACGCGACCGACGACGGCTTGATTAGACAATCAAACCGAAGGCGGCCGCTTGATAAGTACGTTCGCGATTGCGAGCACGAGTTTTCTCCGAAACTGCAGATTAAAGTGATGCCACGCTACGTGTCGGGGGTCAAGGCGGCTGTTTGCGCAAAAAACTGCCTCAAGGCGGTATCGGGGTTGGGGGTGGTGAGCCTCATCCAGCCGGGGGTTTGATTGCGAAACCAGGTCAGTTGCCGCTTGGCATAGCGCCGTGTCTCGCGTTGGGCCGCTTCCAGCGCCTCGGGCAGGCTCACTTCCCCGCGAAGATGGGCTGCCAGTTCGCGATATCCGACGGCCTTTAAGGCGGGAAGTTTGGGGTCCAGACCCCGCGCGGCGAGGGCGGCGACCTCATCCAGCACCCCGGCCTCGATCATTGAGACCAGCCGCGCGTCGCAGCGCTTATAGAGAAGGGCTCGGTCGGTCTCCATTACCACCCCGGTCCAGTCCTGCCCAGTGAGCGCGGATGTGGTGTCGGCCTGCCAGTCGCTCAAGGATCGGCCACTGGTCTCAGCGACGCTGAGGGCGCGGATCAGACGCTGACGGTCGCCCTGTTCGATCCTTGCTTCGGCGGCGGGGTCTTGGGCCGCGAGCGCCTGCCGAAAGGCGGCCTCGTCCTCAGCATCAAACCGCGCTTCGATCTGGTCCCGGTCTGCCACGGACACGGCCGGAATATCCGCAAGACCTTGGGTCAGGGCGCGAAAATAGAGACCCGTCCCGCCGACGAGGATCACGGGCCGACCTTGGGCTTGGATCTCCGAAATCGTGGCGCAGGCCGCGCGTAGCCAATGGCCGACGGACCAGACTTCGGTGGCCTCTGCCACACCGAACAGATGATGCGGCGCAGTTCTTAGATCCTGTGGCGAGGGTGCCGCTGTTAGGATGGGTAGGTCGCCATAGATCTGCTGGGCATCAGCATTGATGATCTCAGCGCCGGTCTGCGCTGCCAGCGCGATGGCCAAGGCTGATTTTCCACTGGCGGTGGGGCCAGCGATCAGGGTGATGGGCGGCAGTTTCTTGGGCGTCATGGCGGCAACAAAACCATGAAACGGCCTGCCAATGAAAGGGCCGCATAAAGGCTTGGTCTTGATCCGCGTTCAAGGGCGGTTTACCTCGGCCCTATGACCATCGCCCTGACCCTCGTTTCGCCCGATCCCGCCGCCGCTGAAGAGGCCGCTCGCCTTGTTGAAGGGCTGATGCCGATTGCCAGCCGAACCCTGCTTGGGCCGGGGGCCATCGACCTTTCGCTGGCTAAGGGCGAGGTCGGCACCTTGCGTCAACAGATGGATCACCATCTCGCCAATCTGCCGGTCGATGTCTGTGTTCAGCCTCAGGCGGGGCGGCGTAAGCGTCTGCTGATCGCCGATATGGACTCCACCATCATCGGCTGCGAGTGCCTCGACGAACTGGCCGATTTTGCGGGCGTGAAGGAGGCGGTCTCCGCCATCACCGAGCGGGCCATGCGAGGGGAATTGAACTTTGAATCAGCGTTGAGATCGGAAGAGCA
>CALFYB010000124.1 GCA_937952995.1 uncultured Caulobacteraceae bacterium | reverse complement strand
GTCCTGCCATGATCTCACGGGTGAAGCTGTAATAGGCCATGTCCGGCCGCCCCATGGACCATAGACCGTAAAGAACCGCAGGCCCGATTGGGGCAGGTCATAGAGGTGGGCGTAGGAGGCGCTCATCAGCTCGCAAGACCGCTTGGTGGCAGCATAGAGCGAGGCCGGGGCGATGGCTGGGTCCTGCTCGCTAAAGCCTTGGCCGTTCAAGGGCCGGTCGCCATAGACCGAACTGGACGAGGCATAGATCAGGTGGTTCAGGCGCGGCGCATGGCGGCAGGCCTCCAGCACACTGAGATGCCCCGTAAGGTTCGAGTGGGCATAGGCAAAAGGATTGTCGATCGAGTGGCGCACCCCGGCCTGCGCGGCCAGATGGATGACGCAGTCTGCGCCGCTGTCCTTGACCAGCGCCGCCATGGCGTCGGTATCGGCAATATCCATCCGCACCATGCGAAAGCCCTTGTGCGGGCTTAAGGTCGCGGCGCGCGCCTCTTTCAGGGCCGGATCGTAATAGGCGTTGAAGATGTCGACACCGACGACCTCATGACCTGCAAGCAGGAGCTTTTCGCACACGGCTCGGCCGATAAATCCTGCCGCACCGGTCACAAGAAGGGTCATGGCTCGCCTAACGCGCTGCAATCGGCGCATCCTCGCCGTATCCAGAGACTGTTTGCCACGGATTGAGCCCGGTTTCTACTGCGCCAACCTTCCTGTAAGAAGCCCATGACGGGCGACCTTGGTTCAACCCCAATAGGCAGATCATGACCGATAGACCTTCGATCCTCGTGGCGGGCGGCGCTGGGTTCATTGGAGCCCAGACCTGTAAGGCGCTCTATCAGGCCGGATACCTGCCTGTGACCCTCGATAATCTCAGCACCGGCTATGAGGCGGCGGTCAAATGGGGGCCGTTCCATAGGGGCGACCTGCGCGACCGTGACCTTGTGATCCAGCTGGTGCGCCAGTACGAGATCAAGGCTGCGATCCACTTTGCCGCCTACAGTCTGGTCGGCGAGAGCGTGGCCAATCCGGCCAAATATTATGACAACAATGTCGGGGCAGCGACGGTCTTTGCCTCAGCCCTGATCGAGGCCGGTGTCGAGGCGCTGGTCTTTTCCTCAACGGCGGCGGTCTATGGCGTGCCGAGCGTCTCGCCGATCCCAGAGACCCACGCCACAGTGCCCATCAACCCTTACGGTGCCTCCAAGCTAGCCTTTGAGGGGGCCTTGCGCTGGCTGGGCGAGGCCCATCCCTTCCGCTGGACGGCGCTGCGCTATTTCAATGCAGCGGGGGCGGACCCGGACGGCGAGGTCGGCGAAAGCCACGTGCCTGAAACCCACCTGATCCCGCTTCTGTGCAAGGCCTGCCTTGGCACCGGCAAGGGCCTGACCGTCTTTGGGCAGGACTATGACACCCCCGACGGCACCCCGATCCGAGACTATGTCCATGTGGTCGATTTGGCGCAGGCCCACGTGCTGGCCGTCGCTCGCCTGATTGGCGGCGGTGATAGCCGCATCCTCAATGTCGGTACCGGTGAGGGCGTGACGGTCATGCAGATGATCGAGGCGGCAGAGCGCACCCTTGGCCTGAAGGTACCCTATCAGGTTGGTCCGCGCCGGGCGGGCGATCCGCCCAGCCTGGTGGCCGATAGTCGACAGCTCAAGGCCCTGCTCGGTTGGAAGCCGGTCTGTTCGGATCTCGACAGCCTGATCCGCGACGCGGCCTTATGGCAGCGTAATCCGCTCTATTAGGGTCTGCTTTAAGGCCGCCCGATGCTTGAATAGGCAAAGCCGAGGGCCTGCATCTCGTCGGGGCGGTAGACATTGCGCAGATCGACGATGACCGGGCTCTTAAGCAGGCCCTTGACCCGTTCCAGATCCAGCGCCCGGAACCGGTCCCATTCGGTCAGGATGACCATCACATCGGCACCGTCCAACGCCTCATAGGGGCCGGTTTTGAAATCGACATCGCTCAGCAAGCGCTCGGCTTCATGCATGCCTTCTGGATCAAAGGCCTGAACCTTGGCCCCCAAGGCCTGCAGGGCCGGGATGATGTCCAAGGACGGCGCATCGCGCATGTCGTCGGTGTTCGGCTTGAAGGTCAGGCCCAAAATGCCAACCGTCTTTCCCGCCACAGAGCCGCCCAGCGCCTTGACGATGCGGCCTGCCATGGCCTTCTTGCGCGCGTCATTGACCTTGACGGTGGTCTCCACGAGGGTCACGGGCGCGCCGGCATCGACGGCGGTGCGCACCAGCGCGATGGTGTCTTTCGGAAAACAGGAGCCGCCATAGCCGGGACCGGCATGGAGGAATTTTGAGCCGATGCGGCCATCCAGCCCGATGCCCTTAGACACCTGCTGCACATCCGCGCCGACCGCTTCGCACAGGTCGGCGATCTCGTTGATGAAGGTGATCTTCAAGGCTAGGAACGCATTGGCGGCATATTTGATCAGCTCGGAGGTCCGGCGGCCGGTAAAGACCAGCGGCGTCTCATTAAGGTTCAGAGGCCGATAGAGCTGGCGCATCACATCGCGGGCGCGCTCGTCCTCGGTGCCGACCACGACCCGGTCTGGCCGCTTGAAATCGTTGATCGCGGCACCTTCGCGCAAGAACTCAGGGTTCGAGACCACGGCGAACTGCGCATCGGGGCGGCGCTCGCGAATCAGGCGCTCGATCTCATCGCCGGTGCCAACGGGGACGGTCGATTTGGTGACAATGACCGTGAAGCCCTCGATCAGGTCGGCGACCTCTTGGGCTGCGGCATAGACATAGGACAGGTCCGCATGGCCATCGCCCCGGCGCGACGGGGTGCCGACAGCTATGAACACCGCATCGGCTCCGCGCACAGCGGCGGCGGCATCGGTCGAGAAAAACAGCCGCTCCTCGCGCACATTGGTTTCAACCAGCGTCTCAAGGCCCGGTTCGAAGATCGGCATGATCCCGGCCTTCAGCCGTTCGATCTTGCTCTCATCCTTATCGATGCAGGTGACCACATGGCCGAAGTCGGCAAAGCAGGCCCCGGACACCAGTCCGACATAGCCAGTTCCGATCATTGCAACGCGCATGGGGGACTCCGAAGTTCAAGCGACAGCGGCTTAAGGGCTGGTGCGGACATAGGACAGATTTGTAACGGTCTTGCGACGGGTCTAGATCAGATCATGTCCCACGAGAAGGCCTCGCCGCGCGCCAGATCACGCTTGGCGACCTTGCCCAGAACATCATCCAGATGGCGCGGCGCAAGGCCAAAGCCGGGGCGGATTGAGCGCACATGGGCGGTGGTTATGACTTCGCCCTTGGCCACGTCGGCGACGACATAGAGCGAGCGCCGGAACGAAATATTGCCCTGCTCGCTGCCCAGCAGGTCATAGCCGACCTTGCCCAGCGCGCGCCAAGCATCCTTGCAGTCGCGGGTCAGGGCGGTGAATTCACTAGGTTCCAAGCTGAAGGCCGCATCGGGGCCACCGTCAGAACGGGCGAGGGTAAAGTGCTTTTCGATGACGCAGGCCCCCAGCGCCACCGCCGCGACCGAGGCGGCTGATCCGGGTGTATGGTCGGACAGGCCCGATATGACGCCGAATCGCTCGGCCAGGTCTGGCACAGTGCGAACATTGGCCTCGTCCATCGGCGCGGGATAGGCGCTGACGCAGTGAAGCAGTACCACGCCCGGCGCACCGTGCTTCAAGGCTGTATCCACCGCATCGCCGATCTCGGCCAGATTGGCCATGCCGGTCGAGATGATCATTGGCTTACCGCGCCGCGCCACCGAGGCGATCAGGGGCAGGTCAATGACCTCAAATGACGCGATCTTATAGGCCGGGGCGTCCAGTCCCTCGAGCAGGTCAATGGCGGTCTCGTCAAAGGGGGTGGAGAACAAAATCACCCCCAACGCTTTGGCTTTGGCGAACAGGGCGGCGTGCCACTCATAGGGGGTCTGGGCCTCGCCATAGAGGTCATAGAGGGTACGCCCGTCCCAAAGCCCGCCCTCAATGCGAAAATCGGGGCCGTCATGGTCTAGGGTGATGGTGTCGGGCGTGTAGGTCTGGATCTTGATCGCGTCGGCCCCGGTCGCGGCGGCGGCCTCTAGCATCACCAGCGCCCGCTCGAGGCTGCCATTGTGATTGCCGGACAGTTCGCAGATGACGAAGGGCTCGTGGGCTAGGCCGATCTTGCGGCCTGCAATTTCGATTTCGAGGGGTGGGTTGGCCTTGGAGGTCATTCGCTCTCGTCCTCGTCGGTGATGACCGTCGCAACCACCGCGCGGCCAAAGGTCTTGCGGAACGGCGTCCGAGCCATAGGTTTTTTCTCACCCTTAGCCTTACCGGTGATTTCCTTAAGTTTTACCGACTGCATCATCGATAGGGCTTGGCCGGGAGCCCCTTTTTCAGGGTCCCCAAAGGCGCGGCCATAGGTCTTTACCCGTTCCTCGACCGAGCCGAGAAACTCCCCCTCCCATTCCGAAAGCTCAACGCCGCCCTTGGCAGCGATGCGCCGGGCCTTGCGTAGGGCGTTCAGAGCCTGCCTTTGGGCTTGGGCTCTTTGATCGGGAGGGGTTTTCTTCACAGGCCTCCGATCGCCGACAGGTACAGGTCGATCAGCGCTTCTTCTTCCAAACGCTTAGCCCGGTCCTGTTTGCGCAGGCGAACGATCTTGCGCAGAATCTTGACGTCAAAGCCTTCGCCCTTGGCTTCGGCAAAGACTTCTTTCATATCGTTCATGACCGCAGCC
>CALFYB010000123.1 GCA_937952995.1 uncultured Caulobacteraceae bacterium | reverse complement strand
CCGCCTTCGCGGGGGATGCGGATGAAGGGGATCGGATCACACCGACCTTCTATAGGTTCAGGATATTGCACCCGAGCCCACCCCCCCGACTTCCCCGCGAAGGCGGGGATCCAGAACGGGGCCAACCGGCCGTCAGCGCTCCACAGGTCTGGGCCCCCGCCTTCGCGGGGGATGCGGATGAAGGGGACTTGAAGCCGTTCTATCCCGCGTCATTGCGAGGCGCATCGCGCCGAAGCAACCCAGGGGAACATCGTTTCAGGTTGCTGTCAGTCCCCTGGGTTGCTTCGCTGCGCTCGCAATGACGCGGGTTAAAAACCAAGGCCCTCACCAATTCGCGCGCAAAACTATTGGCACTAACACTGCATTATGTTATCCCAACCGAAACAGAAGGCCCGCACCATGAGCGATATTCAGTACACAGCCGACGGTATCCCGTTCCTGCGCTCTCCAGATAGCGCCTTCGACAATCTGCCCGGCTATGGCTTTGCCCCCCACTACATGACCTTCGAAGGCCTGCGGATGCACTATGTCGTCGAGGGCCCGCGCGAGGGGCCGGTGGCGCTATTGATGCATGGCATGCCGACCTGGAGCTTCTTGAACCGCAAGATCATCGCCGCGCTGGTCGCCAAGGGCTATCGCTGCATCGCCGCAGATCACATCGGCTTTGGCCGTTCCGATAAGGTGACAGACGAAGGCTGGTACTCGATTACTCGCCATACTGATGCCCACCGCGCCCTGATCGACCATCTGGACCTGACGGGAATTACCCTCTTTTGCCAAGACTGGGGCGGGCCGATCAGTTTGGCGCAGGTCGCCGAAAAGCCAGAACGGTTCTCGCGGCTGGTGATCATGAACACTTGGCTGCATCACGCGGGCTATGACTACAGCCCAGCCATCCGCCAGTGGAATGCCGGATGGCAAGCGGGCGGTCTGTTTGAGACTAACGTCCCAGAGCGGCTGTCGCTTGGCTGGTTCATGATGGTGCCCTGTGGACACATGGCCGCGCGCGACCTCTATGGCATCGTTCAAAAGGGCGAGCACCCGACCCTGTCCGCCGAGGCAGACGGCGTGCGCCGGGGCTATGACGCGCCTCATGTTGGTTTGGGTAAGCCAGGACTTGCCGGTCCCCGCCGCTTCCCCCTGAGCATACCGATTGACAGTCCAGACACCGACAATGCCAAGGCCCAAGCCCAGCATTTCGAAGCGATCTTGCAATGGAAGGGGCCCGTGCACTTCATTTGGGGCGGCGACGATGACGTCTTCACTGAAAGTTGGGGCCGCGACTGGGCCTCGCGCTATCCCCAAGCCACCTTCGACCTCCTGCCCGGCGCTGGCCATTTCCCGCAAGAAACGCGCGGCGAAGAGATTGCGGCGATTTTCTTGAAGCATGCGGGTGGATAAAGGGTTGGGTGAGGGCCTTGTTTTCATTTCAATACCCCCTACCCCGGCTGCGCCGGTACTTCCCCCAGAGGGGGAAGATTAAAAACACCAAGATCTTCCCCCTTTGGGGGAAGTGGCCCGAAGGGCCGAAGGGGGCCTTGTTTCTATCCCCCAAACCCTCCATTTCCCGACCGACTCGCCGCCAACCTTCACCGCGCCTGAAATTAGTAAAATTATCTCAATAAATACAACGAACTAAAACCTTTCCGGTCAATCTTGACCAATGGCCGCCTGATCTATAGGTTCCGGCTCGATCAAACCGGGCATCTGCGCGGCTTCATGATCGGGGACGCCAGCGCAGCACATGCCGCAGTCGGACGATCTTGACCCTGAAGTGCCGCGCGATAGGCCCAACCAAGAGGCCCTTCGCCGTCTTGACGACCGGATCGGGGCTTTTGAGGCCTCCCGAGCGCGCAAGACCAAGGACCACGGCGCGGAACATGGCCACGATGGCTATCGCGTATTGGCGGATTTGATTGGTGGAATTCTGGGAGGGCTAGGCTTCGGCTGGTTGCTCGACCAACTGTTACATATAAGCCCTTGGGGCCTGATCGGCGGGATGCTGATCGGCACGGGGCTTTCGGCTTTCATGGTCGTCCGCACTGCTGGGCGCATGGGAATTAAGACATCAATCGCTCCTGGGCCGGATAAACCGCTGCTTGGGGATGAGGATGACGACGAAGACTGATCCTGCAGATGCGGGTTCGAATGAGGAGATTGAGGGCTTATGGCCGATCCGATGCACCAGTTCCAGATCCACAAGGTCGTGGATCTGCCGACGGTGAACCTGCCCGGTCTGGGCGTTGTTGACCTGTCGATCACCAACTCGGTGGTCTCTATGGGTCTGGCAGCGGGCCTGATCTGCGTGTTCTTTGCTCTGGCCGCGCGTCAAGCGGTGGTTCCAGGGCGGCTCCAGTCCGTGGGCGAGATGCTGTATGGCCTCGTCGATGATCTGGCCGGATCGATCATTGGTCACGAGGGTAAGGTTTTCTTCCCCTTCGTGTTCACTCTGTTCTCCTTCATTTTGGCCATGAATTTCCTGGGCATGTTCCTTGTGTTTACGGCAACCTCGCAGTTGGCCGTGACCGTGACGCTCGCCATGCTGACCATCTTGACGGTGGTTGTCGTTGGCTTTGCGCGCAACGGGTTCGGGTTCTTCAAGCTGTTCGTCCCCTCGGGCGTCCCCGCTTTCCTGCTGATCCTGATGGTGCCGATTGAGATCATTTCCTTCCTGGTGCGGCCTGTGACCCTGGCCTTGCGTCTGTTCGGGAACATGATCGGCGGGCACGTCGTTCTTAAGATCTTCGCAGGGTTCATCATCTCCCTTGGCCTTCTGGCCACGGGCGGCGGTATCGCGTCATTGGGCATTCTCGGCTCAGTGGTGTCGTTGGGCAGCGTTGTTGCCCTGACCGCGTTGGAGTTCATCGTGGCCTTCCTTCAGGCCTTCGTGTTCGCCGCGCTCACCTGCGTTTACCTGAACGACGTTGTGAACCTGCACAGTCACTAAGACTTGGCACCGATCACTCGTTTTCTTCGCTTTCTCATCTACTTAACCAACCAAAAGGAAGACTCTTATGGACGCTGCATCCGCAAAATATATCGGCGCTGGTCTGGCCATGCTCGGCATGATCGGGGCTGGTATCGGCCTTGGTAACCTGTTCGGTAGCTATCTGGCCGCCGCCATCCGCAACCCATCGGCCGCCGCTGGCGAACGCCCGATGCTGTTCCTCGGCATGGCGCTGACCGAAGCCTTGGGCATCTTCGCCCTCGTCATCGCCTTCCTGATCCTCTTCGCCTAAGACCGGACCGTCATGGCCAACGAAACGACACAGACTCACGAGTCGACCGGAGCCGATGGCAATGCCAGCGGCGGCGGTCTGCCGCAATTTCAGTTCGTGTGGTGGCCTGGCCAGGTGGTTTGGCTGCTGCTGATCTTCGTCGTTCTCTATGTCCTTCTGTCAAAGCTCTTCCTGCCGCGCGTCGGCGGGACGATCCAGACCCGGGCAGACAAGATCGCGGCGGATGTCGCACAGGCCCGTGATTTGAAGACGCAGGCTGAAGCCGAAAGTGCAACCGCCTTGGCCGAACTGGCCAAGGCCCGCACCCACGCTCAGCGGACCGCTTCTGAAGCCAAGGCTAAGGCCAATGCTGAGGCCGCAACGCGGCAGGCAGCAGAGGAAGCGGTTCTGGCGGAAAAACTGGCTGTCGCTGAAGACCGGATCCGGGTTTCACGCGATGCGGCTCTGGGCAATGTTCGGACCATCGCGTCCGACATCGCCGCAGCGATCACCGACAAGCTGACGGGCGTTGCTGCCACGGCCGATGAGGTCGAGACGGCATTGACCGCAGCAAAGGCCTAAGGGGACCCAATAATGGAACTTCTGCAAGAAGCTGAATTTTGGGTCGCCGTCGCGCTAGCACTATTCTTTGGCCTTCTGATCTATATGAAGGTTCCAGGCGCAGTGGCTAGCGGTCTTGATGGCTATGCCCAAAAGATCCAGAACGAACTCGACGAGGCCCAGCGCCTGCGTGAAGAAGCTCAAGCTTTGCTGGCGTCAATCCAGCAACAGCGTGAAGATGCTGAACGTCAGGCCGCTGATATGATTGCTTCTGCCGAAGCAGATGCCGCCCGGTTGGCGGTCGATGCCAAGGCTAAGCTCGACGAAGAGATTGCCCGCCGCCAAGCTCTGGCGGAGCGCAAGATCGCCGCAGCCGAAGCCGCCGCAGCTGCTGAAGTCAAATCTGTAGCCGCCGAACTGGCTGCCCAGATGACTGGATCCATCCTTCAGGGCCGCCTTAAGGGCTTGAAGAACGATCCCCTGATCGACCGCGCGGTCGCTCAGATGGGCGATAAGCTGCAATAGGCAATATCGAACCTGATGACGCTAGAAGCCGGGCCGGAGGGAAACCTCTGGCCCGGTTTTCGTTTGGCGTTCAGGTTTCGGCCCGCTCGTTGCGTAGCCGGGAAGACCTAGCTGCGGTGACGGATATTTTGACGGCGAAGGTAGCGAACCCGAAGCTGCCGTACAAAGCGATAACGGACCGGCAGGACCAAACGTTCCGTCCGCAGGACCTGTTGCCAGACCACCGGGATGACTTCTGGCTCACGGCGCATTAGACGCCGCAGTGGAAAGACCCAATTGGGATGGCGCCGCTGAAGCCGAATGAATTCTTTGCGCGCAGGCAGGGAGTTTCTAAGCACCACCATCAGGCCGACAACCAAGATGGGCACGCCCAAATGGCCAGGCAGGAGCGCCAGAACGGCCCCGACTGCCATAATCAGCCCACCCAGAACCAACAACCCAATACGCAGCATCCGGCGTACACCGGCCTGCATAGCATCGGCAGTGTTGTGAGCGGGACGCGTCATGTGGATCGTGGCGAAGGCCATGTTGAGATGTTTCGGTAATGCGAGGTCAAAGAGCGATTCTATGACCCACAGTGGTTTGCTTTAGACCCTTTACGACGCCTGTCTCTTGTTGGATCGTCGTTCAGGGCTTGGAGGTAACAAAAAAATCTGGGCCGTGGCCAAACCGCATCAGGCTTTTGATCTGCCACGCACGAACAGCCGCATACGCCGCGCAAACCGCCATGATCTTGGCAACACCTTGCGCTCCAATCGCAGGACCTGCTGCCAAGCGACCGGCATGACCTCAGGTTCACGGCGCAAAAGACGGCGCAGCGGAAAGACGATCCGCGGATGACGCCGCTGGAGTTTGACAAAGGCGCGCTTGGCCGAAAAGGAACTGCGCAGCAGGATCATCAGACCCACGACCATCACCGGGACGCCAAACGGCCCGGGCAGGGGGGCCATCAAGATGCCTATGCCGACGATTGCGCCGCCAAGCAGTGCCATTCCCCAGCGGGCAAGGCGGCTCACGACCTCCCCACCGACAGTTTCGGCGTGGGCGGCTTGGTCGGGCTTGGTAAGGGGCACAACAACGGTTTGAGGCATCGATCTCTTAGGTCCGCGCAGCCGAGCCTCGAAACGCTCGAGGCCCTAACTCGGGGCTAGGTTGATATGAGCGCTAGGGTACGCGGTTTAAAGGCCCAATTAGGGCATAGCGAAAATTAATCCTTCAGACGCTACTCTGCAGCAGCGCCGATGCTCAATTCCGGACGCCAGCGCAGCCGAGGCTTGCGGGCCGCAAGGGTCTCGTCGAGCCTCCGAAGCGGTGCATGGTAGGGTGCCCCTTTGAACCGCTCGACGTCCCCCGCCTTGGCCGCCTCAGCCAATAACAGCAGCACATCGCAGAAACGGTCTAACTCCGCCTTGGATTCAGTCTCTGTCGGCTCGATCAGCATGGCCCCGTGCACCACCAGCGGGAAATACATGGTCATGGGGTGGAAGCCCTCATCGATCATCGCCTTAGCAAAGTCGAGGGTGGTGATCCCGGTGCCCTCCAGCCAGTGGTCGTCGAACAGGGCCTCGTGCATGCAGGGCCCTTCAAAGGCCGCGCTCATGACGCCGCTGAGCCGGGCCTTGATGTAGTTGGCATTGAGCACGGCATCTTCGGCCACCTGCTTGAGGCCGTCGGCCCCGTGGCTGAGCATGTAGGACAGGGCGCGGACATACATGCCCATCTGGCCGTGGAAGGCGCAAAGACGTCCAAAGGCCTGGGCGGCCTCGCCCTCCTTATATTCCACCAACTCAAAGGCCTCGCCGCGCTTGACCACGAACGGGGTCGGGGCGAAGGGCGCGAGGGCTGC
>CALFYB010000122.1 GCA_937952995.1 uncultured Caulobacteraceae bacterium | reverse complement strand
GACGTCACCATCCCGCCGGGCGAGTTGATGTACATCGAAATTTCTTTCTTGGGATTTTCCGACTCTAGGAACAGCAACTGGGCGCAGACCAGCGCCGAGACGCCGTCATCAATTGGACCGTTGAGGAAAATGATCCGCTCGCGCAGCAGTCTCGAAAAGATGTCGAAGGCGCGCTCGCCCCGGCTCGATTGCTCGACGACCATGGGGACGAGATTCATCATAGTGGCTTGGTGATCAATCATGGGTGCCTTCTCATCTACGCTAAGAGCTGCTTCGCGCGAAGCAGGCTGTCTTGGATATTGCGTGCTCCCGGCCATGTTGCAAGTCGTGCAACCCAACCAAAAGCGTTTGATCGGAAAAAAAGGGCGCCAACCCCTGCGGATCGACGCCCTCTTTTAAAGTCTAGCCAGCGGCCAATTAGGCGTCGCCATAGCCCTCAGGCATGTCGTCGTCTTGCATCAGCTCTTCCTTGGACACTTCCGTGTCCGTGACCTTGGCCTTTTCGAAGATCAGGTCGACGACCTTGTCCTCGTAAAGCGGCGCACGAAGCTGGGCTTGAGCGTTTGGATTGCTGCGGAAGAATTCAAACACCTGCTGCTCTTGGCCACGATAGCGCATGGCCTCCTGACGCATGGCACCCAGCATTTCCTGCTCGGTGACCGTCACGTTCTGGGTGCGGCCGATCTCGGCAAGGACCAGACCCAAACGCACGCGGCGCTCGGCGATCTTGCGATATTCGCCCTTCAGCTGGTCTTCGGTCTTGCCCTCGTCTTCAGGCGACAGGCCACCGCTTTCCTTGTCGGCTTGGACCTGCTGCCAGATCACGTCGAACTCAGCTTCGACCATGCGCGGTGGCAGGGCAAAGTCATGCTTCGTATCCAGCACGTCGAGCAAAGCCCGCTTCAGCTTGAAGCGCGAGGCTGCGGTATATTGTTGTTCGATTTGGCCGCGCAGGGCGTCCTTCAGGGTCTCAAGGCTCGACAGGCCAAGCTTTTCAGCAAAGGCGTCATCAACCTTGGTTTCGCCAGGAGCCTTGACCTCTTTGACGGTCACTTCGAACTCGGCATTTTTGCCCTTCAGGCTCTCGGCCTGATAGTCCTCAGGGAAGGTCACGGAGACGGTGCGAACCTCTTCGGGCTTGGCACCGATCAGTTGGTCTTCAAAGCCGGGGATGAACTGGCCCGAACCGAGCACCAGCTCGCTGTCGGTGGCCGTGCCACCATCAAAAGCGACGCCATCAATGCGGCCGATGAAGTCGATGACGACCATGTCATCCTTCTTGGCCTTGACGGCCTTGCCCTTGCGCGGCTCGTAGGTCTTGTTCTGAGCGGCCAGTTCGGCCAGCGCCTCGTCCACTTCCACGTCGGTTGGCTTATAGACCGGACGGGTCAGCTCGAGGGTCGCAGGATCGACGGGCTCAAACTCGGGCATCAGCTCGACCGAGAACTCATAGGCCAGATCGGCGGTGCCGTTCATGACCGCATCCATGTCGGACACAGGCTTGAAGTCAGGCTGAGCGGCTGGGCGCAGCTTGTTGTCGTCGATGATCTTTTGGTTGGTTTCGGTCAGCAGTGTTTCCACGACCTCGCCCAAGATCGACTTGCCATGGACGCGGCGAACATGGGCCACAGGCACCTTGCCGGGGCGGAAGCCCTTAAGCTGCATCTGAGGCGCGATCTCTTTGATCCGCTTGTCCTGGCGCTCGGCCAGCTCTGCGGCTGAGATAGACACCGCGTAAACGCGGCTAAGACCATCAACGGATTTTTCAGCAATCTGAATCGACATGTTATTTTTCCGAACCTACGGGGCGCCCGCTTATGGTCCGCCTTCGCCTGCAAAAACGTCTGAGCCGTCCGAAAGGTCACCCCACCGGACGGCGCATGAGGGCGCTCTTATGTCACGAGCTTTGCCGCCATCCAAGCCCAAAGGCAGGGATTAAAGCGATCACGGACGGTTTCGTGGGGATAGGACTGTGCCCGCCCCTCACATAAACAGCGATTTAAAGGGAGTTGGTGCGGATGAGAGGACTCGAACCTCCACGCCTCTCGGCGCTGGAACCTAAATCCAGTGCGTCTACCAATTCCGCCACATCCGCGTTCCGACCCGGTCCCTATCGTTCATGGGCTTGGGGCGCAATAGCTTATCGCGCCCCGCCCTATCAAAAGGACCAGCCTATCGCCCCAAAGGACTTAGTCGCTCATGGTTGCGCCGGGATAGAACGGCAGTGAGCGCAGGCGGGTCTTGGTCAGTTTGGCAAAGGCATTGGCGATGGCGGGTGCCACGCAAGGCACGCCGGTTTCACCCACCCCGCCCGGTGCCGCAGCTGTCGCACCGGTGCCGCCGACGATGGTGACCGCGAAGGTGGGTGTGTCGCCCGCCTTGGCCACGCGATAGTTGCTGAAGTTACTAACGCTGGGCACGCCGTTGGCGAAGGTCACCTGCCCCCACATGGCCGCCGACAGTCCGTGCAGCAACCCACCTTCCATCTGGCTTTCGATCTGGTCGGGATTGATGGCTAGGCCGCAGTCGATGGCGCAGAACAGCTTGGTGACCTTTGGGATCGTCAAGGTCGTGCGCGTGGCCGTGGTGACCGTGGTCTGTGAGACTTGAGCCACGACGGCGATGTAGCTGCCAAAGCCCTTGAGGAAGGCGACGCCGCGCGCTGTGCCAGCCGTGGCAGCCGTAGTCCAACCGCTCAGCGTCTTTACGGCATCCAGAACCGCAACGGCGCGAGCATCGCCGCCCGCGACCAGCAAAGATCGGCGCAGGTCCATCGGATCGAGCCCGCCAGCGACGGCCAGCTCATCTAGCGCGCTTTCAACCGCAAACGTGTTGTAGCTCTCGCCCACCGAACGCCAGTAGCCCAGCGGGATATCGGTGATCAGAGGGACATATTCGATC
The DNA here is from genome assembly GCA_937952995.1 of uncultured Caulobacteraceae bacterium. Classification (GTDB taxonomy): domain Bacteria; phylum Pseudomonadota; class Alphaproteobacteria; order Caulobacterales; family Caulobacteraceae; genus CAISGS01. Next base: position 2,742 of record CALFYB010000122.1, on the reverse strand, counting down.
CTCTGGCCGCCGATGGCATAGGGCAGATCTGCAGCGCCGGCGATGGCCCCCGTATCTTCGGGATTGTTACCGGGCTTGGTGTTGCGCTGAATATTGATCGAGGGCGAGACGTTGCGATAGATCAGGCCACTGAGGGCATTGCTGGCATCCAAACCCGCCTGCACGCGAATGGTCGCGCAGGGGCGATACATATCGTTTTGGAAGTCCTGCTTACGCGACCAGATCAGCTTGACCGGCTTGCCAACGGCTTTGGCAATCTTGACCGCTTGACCAACATAGTCCTGCTCGATCTTGCGACCGAGACCGCCGCCGAGGAAGGTCGTGTGAACCGTAATCGCACTCGCATCCAGCCCGGTGATGGCCTTGATCGTAGGAATGCAGAACTGTTGGCCTTGGGTCGGAGCCCAAACCTCGCACGAGGTCGCCGTCACCGAGGCGGTGCAGTTCAGGACCTCCATACAGGCATGGGCCAAGAAGGGCAGATTGTAGGTCACATCGATCTTGGACTTAGCCGCTGCTAAGGCTGCAACCGCATCAACACCCCCCGTCTTAACCGAGTTCAAGACCGCCGCAGGATCGGCAACCAGTCGGCTGGCTGTGGCCTGCAGGGATGCAGAATCGCGCGACGCCAGATTGGTGGGCAAGGTCCAAGTGATCTTTGAGGCCAGCGAACTGGCAATGTTCATGGCCGACCAAGTGTCGGTCGCCACGACACCGACGGCATTGCCGAGATTGACCAGAGCAATCGCTCCAGTCGCAGTGGTCGGCATGGTCTTCACCACCCCGCCAAGGGTTGGGCAATGGACGACGCTGGCATAGACCATGCCCGGCACCCGCACATCCATACCAAAGACCGCAGAACCATCGACCTTGGCTGGGACATCAACCCGCGCCATCCGCTTGCCGATCACGTTCGTGGTTGTCGCCAACGTGACCGTCGACGGAGGCGTCAGACCTGCGGCCGTGCCGACCAGGTCGCTGAACAGTAGCGACTTTGTGCCATTGCTAACCTTACCGCCGGGAATGATGGCCCAAGTTCCGGTACCGCCAACGACCTTGGCCGCCTCGACGAGCATCTGCCTAGCGGTCGCGGCGGCCTTGCGCAGGGGCATGTACCAGCCGCGCATGCTGGTGCTACCGCCGGTGAGCTGTGCACCAAAGATGGGATTGCCATACGGATTGGGCCAGGCAGCGGATGCTAGCGCGTGTTCGACCTTTATCTGGGTCCAGTTGAGTTGCAGCTCCTCGGCGACCAGTTGGGCCAGACCCGTCATGATCCCCTGCCCCATCTCGGTTGAACCGATCAGCAAGGTGACATTGTCGGCGCTATCAATCCTCAAATAGGCCCCCAAAGCCGTCGCGGTTGGGGATCCCGCCGTAGTGCCGACCGCAACGTTGGAATTGGCCACGTTCGACAAGACGACGGGCACAACAAGCGCGGTTCCCGCCGCTGCGACGACGCCCGTGAGAACGGTGCGACGGCTGACGTTCGTTTCGGTCTCTGCCATTTGGATGATCCTTCTTGGCCGCGAGGGCCATTAAATTCAGAGTCCCTGCTGCGCCTTGGCGATCCGAGGGTAGGTGCCGCAGACACAGATGTTGGACGATCCTGAGGCCAATTGGGTGCCGTGATGACCGGCCTTCATGCCGCCCACCGTCGCCATCAACATCCCAGGCTGACAAAAGCCGCACTGGGGAACCTGCTTATCTACCCAAGCCGCCTGAGCCTTCTTACCGTCCGCATCGGCGGCGAGACCTTCGACCGTCATGATCGCCTTACCAACCGCAGACCCCACATCGTAATCACAGGACCGAACAGGCTGGCCGCCGACCAAAACCGTGCAGGCACCACAGACTTCAATTCCGCAACCATATTTGGTGCCCGTCAATCCAATCAGATCGCGAATAACCCAAAGCAAGGGCATGCCGGTGCTGGGGACACTGACGGCGTAGTTTTTGCCGTTGACGTTCAATGTGAGGTTCGTTGCCATCTGAGGACTTATCCTTCGCGAGCTGAAACCCGAGCCATCGCTGTACTGGTCGGTTACATTAGCGCGATCTAATCATCCTAAGCCGCCGCTGGAAACAGGAATCTTAAGTAAATTCGACTTAACTTTAAATATTGAATGCGACATTTTAGCTAAAATCATGTCCGAAGAGCCTCAAACAGCCTCTTAAACAAAAATAAACACAACCAAGGGTGATTAATCTATTTAATCGATAAAATTATCAACACTGTTTTATAGGAAAATTTCTCAAAACGAGACAATTTTGAATATATCTAAAGTTATATTGCCATCGACACCGTTTCATAATGCAGTGGTGTTTTGGGCCCGCCGCTGGGATCTATCACCGGGGCAGGCCTATCGTCCCGATTGACCGGAGCCGTGGATTGGGATTGTTTGCCCAGATGTCTTTACGCCGCAAAACAGCAAGATGCGCTCGCTCCCTTTCAATCAGGGGCCTTTTAGGCGTGCTGGCTGCGCTGTCTTGTGAAGCCGCCTTTGGTCAGGTGATCGAAATTTCTCCGGACGGCACGGTCATTACCCATTCGGGTCCCGCCACCTATCGCGGCGCGGGCCAGCCCTCCCAAGTGCTCTCTCAACCAGCACCCTATAGGGCACCCCTCAGACCGACCTCATCAGCAAGCCCCTCCCCGCGAGCTGCGATTGCCCTGTCCGCCAAAAATGCGGGTATCAGCCCGGCATTGGTCGAGGCCGTGGCGTGGACGGAGTCGCGCAT
>CALFYB010000121.1 GCA_937952995.1 uncultured Caulobacteraceae bacterium | reverse complement strand
CCTGTCGTCTGCGGTCGGCACGGTGGCGATGGGCTGGATGGCCGAGCGGATGTCTAAGAAGTACCCCAATGCAATCGCTTGGATGACGGCCATAGGTCTGACCCTCAGCGTGCCCTTTTACCTCTTGGCCTTTACCACCTCGAACCTGACCGTCTGCCTGGTGGCCCTGTGCCTTGGCGGGGCGATCAAGTACGGCTATTTGGCCGCGCAATATACGATTGGACAGGGCGTTGTGTCGGCTCAGGTCCGGGCTGTGTCGACGGCGGTGATGTTGTTCTTGGTCAATCTGCTAGGCTATGGCTTTGGCCCGCTGTTCATCGGTTGGCTCAGCGATCACCTGTTTAAGCTGCAGGTGACAGAGTTGGGGGCCGCTGAACTGACCCGCAAGATGTGCGAAGGGGCAGCCAAGTCCGCCCTGACTGCCATGGAGCAGGGCGTCTGCGCCGCCGCCCACCCCGAAAGCCTGCAAAACTCGATGCTCATCACATCGACCTTCTACGCACTCGGCGGTTTCTTCTTCCTGCTGACCTGCCGTTGGCTCCGTCGAGACATGGTGGCTGGGGTGGTCAAGGCCGCCTAGGGCCCGGTCTAGGCAGGGTGATCGCCGCCCCCTTTAGGTCTATTTGAGAGCGCTGCGGCGCATCTGACGGGCCATCGTGCAGGACCATGAGGTTTAACGCCATGCGGCCAAAAGTTTCGCTCTATCTGGGCTATTCGGCGGAGGATCTCGCCCAAAGTCCCTATGCGCCGTTCTGGCGACCCGTCATGGAGCCCCTGTCGGACCCTATCCGCGCCGCGCTGCTCAATGGAGCCGTGGCACACCAATTGATGCCGCCCCTCTTGGCCGCACGCGACCTTCAGTCCGGCAGCGATTGGACCTTTGAGACGGCCTATAGCCTTTGCCCCGATGGCGAGGCGCGGGTCTTTGTCCATACACCCATGCCAGGTGTCACTCCGGCTATGTGGGACTGGTGGTTCGGCTGGCACGGGGATGAGGCGCAGAAATACAAGCTCTGGCACCCTCAGGCCCATATCCATGTCGCCTGGGCCGACGGGATGGGCGTTCTTGGCCACTATGTCGGGCGCACGTCCCGGGTCGTGGAATATGTCGGGTCAACCCGCATGGCCTTGACCATTCGCTTTGTGCGGCCAAGGGCGCTGGGGTTGGATGAAGACAGGCTCAAGGCGACCGGCGAGGTGGCCATCTGTGCGCGCGTTGCCCTGGCCGACGGTCCGCTTGAGACCGGCTGGCTGATCCACCATCTACGCCCAACCGCCGACGGCTGTGAGATGCGCTCAAGGTTCTGGCTCGGCGGCGGTAATGTTCGGCCCAAGGCTGTTCCAGGGCCGCTCGGCCGTCTGCTCGGAGGCCTCGCCGCCCGCATCGCGCCCATCAAGGCCCAGCAAGCCAGCGATCTGCTGATCCACTGCGCCCAAGAGATGAGCCACCTCGCAACCCTCTTGCCGCAGGTCTACGCCGCCCATGCGAGGGACAATCAGGTCTGACCAGAACTGTGGCCAATCAATATAATCTGTTGAGTGTGGACTGCCAAAACCCTTTAGGCGGTCTCCGAAAATAGAAGATATGGGGTCAGAAGGTGAGGCGACGATCGTCCTAAGGCTTTCGTTCTTCCGCCGTGCAAAGCGCGAGATAGAGCGTTACTGCCACCACGGGAACGGCGTACCAGTTCAGCGCCGCTCCGGGTGCCGTCGCCATGGTCGCGATGGGCTTAAGATGTCCCGAGAGCCCTCGCAGGAAGGGTTCCAGAAGCAGCACGCTCAGGATGAAGGGAATGAGCCCGCGGTACCGAAGAAGCAAAACCCACAGGGCCCCCACGAGCAGCAGTTGGCTCGCGCCCCACTGGCCGAAGATGGCGACGATGTTGTTGCCTCCCGCAACACTGGTGTCGATCGTGGCGATGCTATGCGCACCGCCATCGGGCGAGAACAGATGGACCAGACTTCGGATCGTAATCACGACGAGAAGGGCCGTGGTAATCCAACGCGCGATGGCTGGGCCGTCGTAACGGGTCGGATCAGACGGAAGCAGGCCCGCCGGGCGCGGCATCCAAGAGGTCGGAAACAAAGGGCTCATCCATGGTCCTCTTGGCGATTTCGTCGTGTTCTGTTGAGCCGATAGCGGAAGAGCCAACTCTTTCGACCGCCCCCAACTCTATACCCGTCAATTTGGGGGTGCTTTTGGGGGATAGTCCAGATGCCGCAGTGAGCGACCTTCGTTCCGATCTACTCTAACGCAATGTTTTTTATATAAAAATTGATGTTTTTAAAATGGCTTCAGTAGTCAATGGTGAGGGGTAAACTGGCGGAGACGGTGGGATTCGAACCCACGGTACCCTTTTGGGGTACGCTCATTTAGCAAACGAGTCCCTTCGGCCTCTCGGGCACGTCTCCGTTGGAGCGTTGGTACAAAAATCTAGGCGATGCAGCAAGGTACGCGGGGACGAATTGCTGTGGTTCTGTACGATTTATCCGTTTGAGGGTGTTTGAGACGGTGGGCTGAGGGCCAGAAGGGCGAAACTGGCTAGCCAATGTTCGCCCATATAGTCGCCTGCGATCTCTGGCAGGCCTGCGGCGCGGTGGCGTTCGGCAGCGGCGAGGGCGTGGGTGCGGCTGGCGCTGCGGGCGGTGTCGTTAGGATCAATCGCGCTGGCGATGCCTTGCCAGCACCAGGCTCGGCTAAGGTTCAATCCGTCCAGATGGGCGATCTTGCCGTCGGTACGGTCGCTGACATAGGCGGGCTGGAACAGGGTAGCGGGCATCTTGGTTGCGAGGCCGGGTAAGAAGCGGTCGAGCCAGAGGCTATATTGGGCGGCGGGTAGGACGCGCCTCATACACTCTGCCTCCATCAGCGCGGGGGACAGGAAGTCCTCGCCGCTCGGCTCCCAAGCGGGGCAGTTTTCATCTTGGAGAAACAGGTCCATGGCCTTGGTGCGCAGGGATTGTGACAGGGCGGTGTCCTTGGCGACCCGGGCATAGTCGAGGCCAAGTGCGATGGCGAAGGCGGTGTTGTTGTGGGTACCTGCACGGACCGGATAGGTCATCTTAGGCAGGTGCGCGATCAATCGGCTGCGGAAGGCGGCGGTCAGGGGGGCGAGGGCGGCGCTCCAGTCACGGCCTTGAACCGTATCCAGTTGCAGCAACTCGGCCTGCAGCATGAACAGCCAAGCCCAGCCATAGGGCCGCTCAAATCCTGCGCTAAAGGGCCGGGTCAGATAGGCCAACTCGCCCTCGACCTTGCGAGGGGTGAATTGCGCGGCCAGCAAGGCATTGACCTCTCGGGCCGGGGGCATGTCTGGAAACAGGCGCAAGGTGCGGACCAGAAGCCAATAGCCATGGACGCAAGAGTGCCAGTCAAAACTGCCATAGAAGATCGGGTGCAGCGCCTTTGGCGTGGCGGCATCGTCTGGCCCATTCAGCACATGGTCCAGCTTGTGGGGATATTCCTTGGTCACGTGTCCGAGCGCGATAGTGGCAAAGCGAGCGGCCGTTTCAACGGTCAAGGTCTTAGGATCGACGACGGGCATGGGGATCAGACTTTAAAGGCAAAGAGGGTCATGAGACCGATATTGGCAGCGAGGAGTAGGAGTGCGGTTGGCGCCTGCGCCTTGATAACGCTGTAACGGTCGGGCAGTTCGAGTAGGGCGGCGGGGACCAGATTGAAGTTGGCCGCCATCGGCGTCAGCAAGGTGCCGCAAAAGCCTGACAGCATACCGATGGCGCAAACCACGGCGGGATCGCCGCCAAACTGCATGACCACCAGCGGCAGCCCAATCCCGGCGGTCATGATCGGGAAGGCGGCAAAGGCGTTGCCCATCAAGATGGTGAAGCCTGCCATGCCACAGCAATAGAGGGCGGCGGCGGCCAGCGGGCTATGGGCTGGGATATAGGTCGCGGTTAGGTCGCCCACGACCTTGCCAACGCCTGCAAGCGCAAAGACAGCGCCCAGCGCGGCCAAGGCTTGCGGTAGGACGGCTGACCAGCCCACCGTATCGAGAAGCCTTCTGGCCTCCTGCAGGGGCACGGCAGGCGAGGTTCTGATAAGGGGTAGGGCAATGGCAAGCGCGAGCAATACGCCAAAGGCCATCGAGATAAGGGTGGCTTGCTTTGGATCCACCAGATGAACGCCGCCAATCATCAGATCCTTGAGCAGCAAGGTTCCCGTCAGAGCGGTTGCCGGTACGATCAGGGCGGGGGCCAAAAGCCAATTGCCGATGCGTGCGCCTCGGTCCTGGCGGAAGGCTTGGCGTTCCGTCTCGGCCTCTGGGGTCAGCGAGCCCTTGCCCAATCCGCCCGTTCCCGCAATGACCGCCATGGCCAGCACGATCAGGCCATTGCCAAAGTCGCTGATCCGATCCCCGAGCAGCAGGCTAAGGGCCATCAGACCCCAAAAGGCGGTGGTGCGGGCGCGCTTAGGGTTGGACGGATCAAGCCCAGACAGGATCGCGACGGCTGTAAAGAGGGCCCCGCCGAGCAGATAGACAAAGCTCAAGGTGATCATGGCTTGACCGCCTGCAACGTGCGCGCCAGTTGCCGGTCAAGCTGCCAAAGCCGAAAGCCGTGGACCAATAGGGCGACCACAGCCGTGGGGATGGCCCAGACCGACAGGGCGAAGGGCTCAACCTCAATCCCGTTGCCTGCCAGAAAGCCTCGGATCAGTAGGATCGAAGCCATGGCGATGAAGATGTCCTCGCCAAAGAACAGGGCGATATTATCCGCCGCTGCGGCTTGGGCACGGATCTGATGACGGACGGGTTCGGGAAGGGGGCCAAAGCGCGCTTCGCTGGCCGCCTCGGCCATGGGGGCGATCAGGGGGCGGACCATCTGGGCTTGGCCACCAAGGCTCGTTAGGCCCAGCGCCGCAGCCATCTGGCGAAGGAAGAAATAGGCGATCAGCAGGCGGCCTGTCGTGGCGTTGGTCAAGCGGTTGATGAGCGCCCGGGCGCGGTCCTGTAAGCCCGCTCGCTCCAGAAGGCCAATCACCGGCAAGACCAGCCAGACCATGCTGACATAGCGATTATCGTTGAAAGCTTTGCCCAGCGCGCTGATCACGTCGTGCGCAGACAGACCTGCCGCCAACCCCGTTACGACCGCAGCCACGGTCACGACCAGCAAGGGATTGAACCCAGCAACAAAGCCAATGGCGATGATCGCGATGCCCGCGAGGGTCAACATCCCTTAGATCTCCTGCAGCACAAGCCAACAGAATCACCTTGTCGCTTGCCTTGCCGAATAGGGACAGAGGCACGTGGCTGGTGCAATGCCTATCCTTGCGAGTGATCCGTCAAGTTAAGCTTCGGGTCACTTGCCTGTGGGCTAGATCAGAATGGCCCCATTAGGCAGTTGGTCCGGATTATACTCACCCGGCGGGAAGGCGTTGGCCAAGGCATCGCCGCAAATCTTGACCGCCTCGACCAGGCCTTCGGCGCGGTGATTGGCTTTCATCGCCACGCGCACGGCGCTGACGGCCTTGTCCCAGGTGCCAGCGGGGACGGCGGCATGGACGCCCGCATCGGCCAGAACCTCGACGCGGCGATCCAGCAGCGACACGAAGATCAATACCCCGTTGGCGTCGGTCGTATTGGCGATACCCCGAGCCACGAACTGGCGCAGGGCCGCTTCGTGGACGCGGCGATTGCGCAGGCCCGAAGGGGTGAGGGCGCGCCGCACGGTCGGCAGGCTGACCGTTAGCCAAACGAGCAGGAACACCGCGCTCTGAGCCACGGCATAGGCCCCCAGCGACAGGCGGACAGCATCGTTAAAGCCGCTGGTGTGACCGGCGACCCAGCCATTGTTTAGGCTGGTCAACAGACTTGGGCTCAGGCCCAGCGCAAAGGCGGCTGCGGGCAGGACCAGAGCCAACACCGCAGCCCAAGCCAAGGGCACTTCCCGGTAGTCGGAACATTCGTGGGTGATGACGCAGACAATTTCGGCCGAGGTGCGGGTTTCGACATCGGCGACCGCGTCGGCGATCTTCTGGTGGTCTTCAGGTGTCATGCTCATGGCTACCAGCTCCCTGACGATCCGCCGCCGCCGAAGGAGCCGCCTCCGCCGCCAAATCCGCCGCCGCCAAATCCATCATTACCGCTCCGCCCGCCGCCAAAGCCGCCGCTGAAGATGATCCAGGGCAACAGGGCGCCTAGGCCGCCGCGCCGACGACCAAAGACACCACCCATGACCCAGAAGATCACAAAGATGATCATGATCAGGCCGCCGGGATCGATCCGGGAGGTCGATTTGTGGGTCGGCTTGCTGGCGGCCTTGAGGTTGGCCGCAGCCTCTTCGGGACTGGCCGAAAGCTGCGCAATG
>CALFYB010000120.1 GCA_937952995.1 uncultured Caulobacteraceae bacterium | reverse complement strand
CGCCACTGTGCGGCCCACGCTGTCTTCAATGGCCGTGCTGGCGGGCACCGCCTCGCTGTGCATGAATCGAAAAAGATACTCGCCCGAAGCCTCGCAAAAAGGCGACACGTGAAACACCTTGGTCGCGCGCTGCTCGCCGCCATAGGCCAGCTGCGGCCCGTGCAGCAAGTAGCAGTGCCGCTCGCCGAAGGTGTTGTTGACCTCGTAGAGGACGGCTTTCAGCACATCATTTGGGCCATAGATGAAAAATAGCGAGATCGGGTTGAAAACAAATCCGAGCACACGCGGAAAACACAGGAGCGCGATGCGTGTCGTCGGCACATCTAGACCGGCTTGCTTCAAGGTTGCTTCGACCCATGGTCGCAAGGTTGAGCCGTCGCGGGGCCCGTGATCGCGTTCGGAGAAGGAAAACAAACCAAGGCGGCCATGCCCGATGGCCTTCAGGCCCGCAAAGGCCTGATCCAGCCGGTCGATATCGACCAATATCTGGAAGACGCCATAGCTAAACCGATGCTCTCGCGGCGCGGTTCGCAGGTGTGTGGTGCGGCCTACATAGAGGCTCGCTCTGCTGGCTTCTGAGGGGCCGTTCATGCGCTAAGGTTAGCCACCCTATCGAATGCTGTCCATTGAGGAGCAGGGAGGGGGCCGCCCGCGATGCGATGGTCGACAAAGTCCCAAGGTACCGTGCCGCCCAAGGCGAGGGCGGCGCGTAGGCCAGAGGTCAAGCCATCCTCGTGGAAGCCATAACCAAGCCATGCGCCGGCATACCAGACGCCGCCGCGCCCTTGGATGGTGTTGAACTGGCGCTGAGCGCTGAGTGCATCTTGATCAAACTGAGGGTGGGCGTAGTCATAGACGCCGAAGGTCAGGCTGGGGTCCGGCGCGATGGGCGGGTTGAGGGTGACGAACAGGGGCCGCTTGGAGTCCAGATGCTGCAAGCGGTTCATCCAATAGCTGACCACCCCTTCGGCGGGTGCACCCTCTTTGGTTTTCAGGTCATTGAGCACATTCCAAGCGCCCCAAGCCGCCTTACGCCTTGGCATCAGGCCCGGGTCGCGGTGCAGATAGGCCTTGTTTGGCGCGTAGCTGACAGCGCCGAGCAGGGCGCGCTCTTGCGGGTCCGCATCGGTCAGGGCGCGCAGGCTCTCATCTGAATGGCAGGCCATAATGACCTGATCATAGTGGGCAGCGTGGCCCGACCCGTCTGTTACGACGACGCCGTCAGCTTGGCGCTTGACGACGACCTCTCCGGAGCCTGCACGAATACGCGGACCCAGCAGAGCACGAAGCCGTTCGACATAGGCGCGGCTACCGCCCTTGATGGTCCGCCAACTGGGTTGGACGACCTGTAAAAGATTGTGGTTGGCAAAGAAGCGCAGGAAACTTTCGGCTGGAAAGTCTGCGACCTTGCCCTCGGTGCTCGACCAGATGGCGGCTCCCATCGGCAAGAGGTAGCGCTGCTCGAAGGATTTGCTGAACTTGCGCTGGCGCAGATAGTCGCCAAGGGTCAGGCCCGCGAGGCGACCGGATTCTAGGTCGTCGAGCCCTTGACGATTGAACCGCTGCATATCGAGCAGCATCATCAAGAAGGCCGGATTGGCGATATTGCGCTTTTGCGCGAAGACGCCGTGAGGGAAGTTGGACGACCATTCCATGCCGCTGCCCGAGAAGGCAAAGCTCATATCGGTCTGCAGGCTTTCGACCCCAAGCGCGTCCAATAGCCCGATCAGGTTGGGATAGTTGCGCAGATTGTAGACGATGAAGCCGGTGTCGACGTCCATCACCTTGCCGTCATAGTCGATGGTAACGGTGTTGGAGTGGCCGCCGATCCGCTCGGCCTTTTCATAGAGCACCACATCATGGACCTCGTGCAGGGCATAGGCCGCTGCAAGACCGGTCACACCGGAACCTAGGATGGCAATCGACTTGCGGGGGGCTGTGGAGGTCTGATTCACGGTCATAGAATAGCTTTATGCATCATCTTTAAGGCGCGCATAGGTCGAAAGGGCGCGTGCCCGTGCGCTGGCATGATCAACGATGGGATGGGGGTAGGTCCTGCCCAGAGCAACACCGGCTGTGGAAAGCTCAAAGGCGGTGGCTTCCCACGGCCGATGAATGACCTTGTCGGGCAGGCGGGCCAGCTCGGGCACCCAGCGACGGATATAGTCGCCCTTGGGATCGAACTTTTCGCCCTGACTGAACGGGTTGAAGATCCGGAAATAGGGTGAGGCATCGGCCCCTGTCCCCGCTGTCCACTGCCAACCTGCGGCATTGTTGGCCAGATCGGCATCCAGCAGCGTGTCCCAGAACCAGGCCTCGCCCTCGCGCCAGTGGATCAGGAGGTGCTTGATCAGGAACGAGGCGGCGATCATCCGCACCCGATTGTGCATCCAGCCCGTGGCCCAAAGCTCCCTCATCCCGGCGTCGACCATTGGATAGCCGGTCAGGCCGCGCTGCCACGCCCTTAGGCCCTCACCGTCGTCGCGCCATGCGAAGCTATCAAAGCCCGGCTTGAAGTTGGCGGTGGGCAGGGTGGGGAAGTGGAACAGCAGGTGATGATTGAATTCCCGCCAGCCAATCTCGGCCAAGAACTTGTCTCTGGCACCATCGGACAGGTCACCGGTCGCCGAGGCCCCGTGGGCAGCGATCCAGACTTGACGCGGGCTGATCTCGCCAAAATGCAGATGCGGCGACAGACGAGACGTCCCTGCCTTGCCGGGTTGATCCCGGCCCTCTGCATAGTCGTCAGCCGGTCCGTCCAAAAACCGATTGAGATTTTCAAGCGCTCCCGCCTCGCCCGGCGTCCAGCCGCCAAAACCTTGAGACCAGTCGGGTTGGGTCGGGTGAAGCTGCCAATCGGCAAGGTCATCGCAGGCAGGCCAGCGGTCGGGTGCTCGCAGGGCCTTTGGGGCAGGAAGGGCCGGTTGGTGCCCCACCTTGGCCCGCGCCGCGCGCCAATAGGGGGTAAAGACCTTATAGGGCCCTCCAGACCCCGTCGCGACGGTCCAGGGCTCGTTCAGGAGGGCGGCGTTGAAGGACTTCACCTCAGTGCCCGCCGCCTTCAGCGTGGCCTTGAGGGCGGTATCGCGCGCGATGGCGGCAGGCTCATACAGCCGGTTCCAGACCACCTCGCGCGCGCCTGTTTCAGCGACAACATCCCTCAGGACCTGTTCTGCCTCGCCCCGGCGCAAGATCAGGCGCGATCCGATGGCACCGAGCGACGCTGCGAGGGCCGCGAGCGACCGGTTGAGCCACCAGAGGCTCGCCCCGCCCATCGGACGCTGCGCTGGGTCCGTATCCAACAGATAAAGCACGATAATGGCACGCCCGGTCGCGGCTGCGTAAGCGAGGGCGGGATTGTCCGATAGGCGAAGGTCCTGTCGCAGCCAGACCACGATTGGCATTTCAGTGTGGTCGCTGGTCATTGGCCGGTCGCTTCGCCCTTGTGTCTTTGTGAGTCTCACTTCAGATGTACGGTTTAGAATGGCTTTTGGATTAGCGGAAACTCGAATTGACCCAAACTCAGGCTGTCGCCCCCAATGCTGTGATCCGGATCAAGACCCCGAACGGTGCCGAGGTCCGCATCGGCAATGCCGAGAAGCTGTCGATTATCGCGGGTCCCTGCCAGATGGAGAGCCGCCAGCACGCGTTGGAGACCGCCCATGCGCTGAAGGAAATGGCCGCACGTCTGGGGATTGGCCTGATCTACAAGACCTCCTTCGACAAGGCCAACCGTACCTCGATCACAACCGCCCGCGGCCTTGGGATTGATCAGGCCTTGGACGTGTTCGCTGAGATCCGCGACGTCACCGGCCTGCCAGTCTTGACTGACGTTCACGAGGCTAGCCAATGCGCCATCGCTGCTCAAGCGGTTGACGTTCTGCAAATTCCGGCTTTCCTCTGCCGCCAGACCGATCTGTTGGTCGCGGCTGCCGAGACCGGCAAGGTCGTCAACGTCAAGAAGGGGCAGTTCCTCGCCCCTTGGGACATGAAGAACGTGATCGGCAAGCTGCTCGCGGCGGGTAATCCCAATGCCATGGCCTGCGAGCGCGGCGTGTCGTTTGGCTACAACACGCTCGTCTCAGATATGCGCGCCCTCCCGGTGCTGGCCGAGATCGGCTGCCCGGTGGTGTTTGACGCGACCCATTCGGTGCAGCAGCCGGGCGGGCAGGGGACAACCTCGGGCGGTCAGCGCCAATATGTGCCGGTCTTGGCGCGGGCAGCGGTCGCGGTCGGCGTCGCTTGCGTGTTCCTAGAGACCCATCCAGACCCCGACAATGCCCCGTCGGATGGCCCCAATATGGTGCCGATGCACGAGTTTGAGGCTCTGGTCGCGAACCTGCTAGGCTATGACCAACTGACCAAGGGCTGGTAGGGTGCCGCTTGGCCCATGCCAAATCTCTTGACCATCGGGGCTGAACGCAGCACAGGCTGATCCATGGACGTTTCTTCGCTTCAGCACGTGCTTGCCGCGATTTCCGGTCTCAAGATCGCTTGCGTCGGCGATCTGATGATTGACCGCTATGTCTATGGCGAGGTCGCACGCATTTCCCCAGAGGCTCCGATACCGGTACTGGCCAAATCATCGGAGACGGTGATGCTCGGCGCGGTCGGCAATGTGGCCCGCAATGTTGCGGCCCTGAGCGGGCAGGCGGTGCTCTGCGCGCCTGTTGGCGATGATGCGAGCGGTCAGGAACTGGCCGCACTGGTCGGTCATGCTGCCGGGGTGACGGGTAATCTCGTTACCCAGCCCGGTCGTCCAACCACGGTCAAGGTGCGGTTTGTGGCAGGCGGGCAGCAGCTCTTGCGTGTCGATACCGAGACATCATCCGCCATCGACAGCGCTGCGGAAACCGCTCTGATTGAGACCATCAAAGCCGCTGTGGCGGACGCAAAGCTTGTCGTCCTGTCCGACTATGCCAAGGGCGCGCTCAGCCCGGCCGTGATTGACGCGACCCGTGAGGCGGCGGCGAAGGCTGGTGTCGCGCTGGTCGTCGATCCCAAGGGCCGCAGCCTCGCCAAATATGGTCCTGTTGACCTGATTAAGCCCAATGCGGGCGAGCTATCCCTCGCCGTCGATATGCCGGTTGGCACCGACGCGGAGGTCGAGGCGGCCCTGACGGCAGCGCTAGAGGTCTGTCACGCCAAGGCCTTGCTGGTAACCCGCGCCGCCCAGGGCATGAGCCTTGCCGTCCGAGGCCAGCCCGTGCGCCATTTTAGGGGCAAGAAACGCGAAGTCTTCGACGTGTCGGGGGCAGGCGATACCGGCCTCGCGGCTCTGGGCCTCGCCATGGCGGCTGGGATCGAGATCGGCGCAGCGGTTGAGTTCGCAATCCTCGCTTCAGGCGTCGTGGTCGGTAAGGCCGGAACCGCGACGGTGACGCCTGCGGACCTGATCGAGGCGGAACTGACCTCTCACATGGCCCCGGCCGAAGACAAGATCGCGACCCCAGAGGATTTGGCCCGCATCGTCGCGGCCTGGCGCGCAGAGGGCCTAAGGGTCGGTTTCACCAATGGCTGTTTTGATATTCTGCACCGGGGTCATGTCGCCTATCTGGCGCAGGCGCGGTCCTGGTGTGATCGCTTGATCGTTGGGCTGAATACGGATCGCTCCGTGAGCGCGCTGAAGGGACCCTCTCGCCCCGTCAATGACCTAGAGTCCCGGGCTCTGGTTTTGGCCGGGCTGTCCCATGTCGATATGGTCGTGCCGTTTGATGAGGATACGCCTATCGCCTTGATCGAGGCGGCGCGGCCGGATGTTCTGATCAAGGGCGCAGACTATAGCGAGGACGGCGTGGTCGGCGGCGACTTCGTCAAGTCCTATGGCGGTCGGGTGCGGCTGGCCAATCTGGTGGACGGCTATTCAACCACCGCTGCCATTGCCCGCTTTAAGAAGGACGCGCCATGAGCGGACATCTGATCCTCGTCACCGGCGGCGCGGGCTTTATCGGCTCGAACATCGTCAGTCGCCTGTGCCAAGATGAACAGTATGATGTGGTGGTCTGCGACCGACTGCGCGCGGCAGAGAGCGGCAAGTGGCGCAATATTGCTAAGGGCGCGATCAGCGACTTTATCGATCCGGACCAGATGTGGGATTGGCTGGCCAAATATGGCTCAGATCTCGAAGCCATCATCCATATGGGCGCGATCTCGGCCACGACCGAACCGGATGCGGACAAGATCGTGCAGAACAATTTTTGCCTGTCGCGCGATCTGTTCCGCTGGTGCGCGGCCAATGATTGTCGCTTTATCTATGCCTCGTCGGCGGCGACCTATGGCGATGGAAGCCTCGGCTTTGATGACGATAATGACATTGAGGCCCTCAAGGCGCTGCGGCCCCTGAACGCCTATGGTTGGTCCAAAGCCCTGTTCGACATCTTCGCTGTTCGCGCCTCCCATCAGGGCGACGCTCCTAAGCAGTGGGCCGGGTTGAAGTTCTTCAATGTCTTTGGCCCCAATGAATATCATAAGGGCTCAATGAAGTCGGTGGTCTCCCAGATCTATCCGCGCATTGCGGCAGGCGAGGGGGTGCAGCTCTTTCGCTCGCACAAGGCCGGATATGAAGACGGCGGGCAGCTTCGAGATTTCGTCTATGTCGCCGATGTGGTGAACGTGGTCGATTGGCTAGTTGAGACTGAGACCGTCAACGGCGTGTTCAATCTGGGGACCGGCAAGGCTCGAACCTTCTTGGATCTGGCCAAGGCCACCTTCGCGGCGGCAGGGAAGCCTGCGGTCGTCAGCTATATCGACACGCCCGAAGTGATCCGCGACAAGTACCAGTACTTTACCGAAGCCAAGATGGATCGGTTGCGGGCTGCGGGCTACAGCCAGCCCTTCTGGTCTATGGAAGCGGCTGTCGCAGACTATGTGCAGTCCTATCTTTCGCAGGAAGACCCCTATGTCTGACGTTCCCACCCCGTCACCGGCTGTTCAGAGCGCGGCTATGACCCTGATCGCGCAATATGGCGATGATGCGGAGGTGATCGCCGTGATGCGCGCTGCTGAGTTGGCCGCTGCCGGGGATGTGAAGGGGCTAGAACATTGGGACGCGGTGCGCGATCTTATCGTCGCCTTTGATGCGGGCGAGGGCACGCGCCAATAGGCTCGCGAGGCAGCAAGGGTTGGTGTAGGTCTTGGTCATGGCACAGGGTAAGGGCGGCTTAAGGCAGGGGCTGATCATCG
>CALFYB010000119.1 GCA_937952995.1 uncultured Caulobacteraceae bacterium | reverse complement strand
GGGGAAGTACCGGCGAAGCCGGGGAAGGGGGTTCTATGTTCCCCTTGCTCAAAACCTTATCCCCTGCGCACCATGAGGCACAAAATAGGGAGGGTGATCATGAGCCTCAAAAAGATGCCGATATCCGCCTTCAGCAAGGTCGCTGTAGGCATTGATCGTCCTGAAGATGTTGTGGTTGGCCGCGATGGACGGGTCTTCGCCTCGGACCATCAAAGCGCGATTGCAGAGATTTTCCCCGACGGCTCGTTCAAGCGCATGGGCCCACGGATGGGGGCACCCAATGGCATTAATATGGACGCCCAAGGCCGGGTCATCATCGCCAATTTCGGCATCTATGACGGCGAGGCGGGGCCGTTGGAGCGGTTCGATCCGGCGACGGGTGTGCGCGAGACGTTGCTGGCCGAGGTGGGCGGCAAAACCCTGACCTCCTCCAACTATCCGATCATCGACAGTGCCGGAAACATCTGGTGCGCCAACTCCACCCATGCCCCGACCTGGCCTGAAGCGCTGGATGGCCGCCCCGATGGCTTCTTGTTTGTGCTGCGCGCCGATGGAACCAGCCAGATCGTGGCGGAGGGCCTGTGTTTCCCCAATGGCTTGGCCATGTCCGCCGATGAGAAGTTCCTCTACTGCGCCCAGACCAGCGCCGGGGACGTCCTGCGTTTTCCCATCTTGGCGGGCGCGCTGTTGGGCAAGGGCGAGCGCTACGGTCCAAAGCTTGGCATCGTCGCGCGGCGCAAGTTGAACCCCAACATTCACCTGCCCGCCATCATCCAAAGCCGCCTTGGCTATACGGACGGCGTAGGGCTGGATGCAGAGGGTAACCTGTGGGTCTGTCTCCCGGCCGCCAATAAGGTCGTCGCCATCACGCCGGCTGGCCGGAAAATAACCGTTATTCACGACCCTTCTGGCGCGGTGGTCAATCACCCGACCAATGTCACTTGGGGCGGGCCGGGCCTGACCGATCTCTATATCGGATCGATCCGCGCCAACTATGTGCTCAAGGCCGTTAGCCCGGTTGCGGGCCAGCCGCTGCTGCACCAATTGTAAGAATGATCAGGGACCCCCTTTCGCCCTGAACAATGATCACTAATATAGGCCCAAGAAGGTCGGTTCTGCCGGTCCGTCGGGATGGAAGCCTCAAGGAGAGCAAGATGCGCAACTACACGAAATTCTACATTGACGGAAAATGGGTTGATCCGGTCGTCGCTCAGACGCTCGACGTCATCAACCCCGCCAACGAAGAGGTCTGCGGCACGATCAGCATGGGCGGCGTCGCCGATGTCGACCACGCTGTTATGGCTGCTCGTAAGGCCTTCGCGACCTTCTCGCAGACCACCCGCGAAGAGCGAATCGACCTGCTTGAGCGCATCGCGGTCGAGTACCAGAAGCGCTACGCGGACATGGCTGCCGCCATCACCGAGGAAATGGGCGCTCCGGGCTGGCTGGCTCAGCGCGCGCAAGCGGCTATGGGCATCGGCCACGTCCAGACCGCCATCGAAGTTCTGAAGAACTACAAGTTCGAAGAGCAGCGTGGCTCGACCTTGCTGGTCAAGGAGCCCATCGGCGTCTGTTCGTTCATCACCCCTTGGAACTGGCCGGTCAATCAGATCGCTTGTAAGGTCGCCCCGGCTCTGGCCACGGGCTGCACCATGGTGCTGAAGCCTTCGGAAATCGCCCCCTTCTCGGGCTATATCTGGGCCGAGATCCTGCATGCGGCTGGCGTGCCTGCTGGCGTGTTCAACCTGGTCAATGGTGACGGTCCTGTCGTCGGTGCTGCGATGTCCTCGCACCCCGAAGTCGATATGGTGTCCTTCACTGGCTCGACCCGCGCCGGTATCGAAGTGGCCAAGAACGCCGCTCCGACCGTCAAGCGCGTTCACCAAGAGCTGGGCGGCAAGTCGCCAAACATCATCTTGGAAGATGCCGACTTCGCATCGGCCGTCTCGGGCGGTATCCGCTCGGTGATGATGAATTCGGGCCAGTCCTGCAACGCCCCGACCCGCATGCTGGTTCCCGGCAAAAAGATGGACGAGGTCATCGCCATCGCTAAGGAAACCGCTGACAGCCACACGGTTGGCGATCCAAACGGCAATGCCCAACTCGGTCCCGTCGTTTCGGAAACCCAGTGGAACAAGATCCAGGGCCTGATCCAAAAGGGCATCGATGAGGGCGCGACCCTCGTCTCCGGCGGCGTCGGCCGTCCTGAAGGTCTGGACAAGGGCTACTATGTGAAGCCGACCGTCTTCGCCAACGTCACCAACGACATGACCATCGCCAAGGAAGAGATCTTTGGCCCGGTGGTTGCGATCCTTGGCTATGACTCGGTCGAGCAGGCCGTGACCATCGGCAACGACACCGAATATGGCTTGGCTGCCTACGTCTCGGGCACCGACATGACCAAGGTCCGTGAAGTGGCGTCCAAGCTGCGCGCGGGTCAGGTGAACCTCAACGGCGCTGCGCCAGACATGATGGCCCCCTTCGGCGGCTTCAAGATGTCGGGCAATGGCCGCGAATGGGGCGACCACGCTTTCGGCGAGTTCTTGGAAGTGAAGGCCGTCCTCGGCTACGCCCCAAAGGCTGCTGCTGAGTAAGACGACTTAAGGCGCCGCCTTCTCTTATCGGCTGCGGGTCAGCGGGTGAGGGGAGGCGGCGTTGCTATGTCCAGAACCGCCGATCATAAGCGCGGTCAGGACCTCAACCCGATCTTGGAGGATGCGCATCATGACTGATTTCGTCACCATCGCTGATATTGGCCGCCTGCAGGCCAAGGCACGGCCAGAGGCAACCGCCCTTTGGTACAATGGACGCATCACCACCTATGCCGAGCTGAACGCCGCCGCCAACCGCTGCGCCAACGCCCTGATCGCGGCGGGGGTCAAGCCCGGGGACCGGGTCAGCTGCATGGCCAAGAATGACGACGAGTTCTTTACCCTATGGATGGGTGCCGCCCGGGCGCGGGCCTGCCTCGCCCCCGTCAACTGGCGCCTTGCGCCGCCCGAAGCGGCCTTCATCATCAAAGACAGCGCCGCGAGCGTCATGTTCGTCGGGCAAGATTTTGCCGATGTGATCGACTCCATCCTAGGCGACTGTCCAGACCTCAAGCACCTGATCCAGGTCGAGCCGGGCCACGCGCGCTGGCCGTCCTTGCAAGAGTGGATCGCGCAATATCCCGACACGGACCCGAACCTGAAGGCGCAGGAGGATGACGACATCATCCAGCTCTATACCTCCGGCACGACTGGCCTGCCCAAGGGTGTGCAACTGACCAACCGCAACTATCATGAGCTGTTCACCTGCGGCATCAGCGCCGGATGGGCGCGCTATGAGGCCGGGGACGTTCTGTTGGCGGCCATGCCCCTGTTCCATGTTGCGGGCTGTAATCTGGGGGCCTTGGGCCTGTTGCAGGGCTGTAAGGTCGTGGTGCTGCGCGAGGTCGATCCGGCGGTGATCCTGAAGCTGATCCCTGAGCACCGGGTCAATCACGCCTTCCTCGCTCCCGTGATCATCAATATGGTCCTGCAGACGCCGGGCTGCGCCGAGACCGATTTCTCTAGCCTGCAGCGCATTTTCTACGGGGCCTCGCCGATCTCGGAATCGGTGCTGCTGGCGGCCAAGAAGCAGTTCGGCTGTTCCTTCACCCAGCTCTACGGCCTGACCGAGACCATCGGCGGCGGCTGTGTCCTGACCCCGGAAGACCATGATCTTCGCACCGACAAGCTGCGCGCCTGCGGGCGGCCGTGGCCCGGTTTCGAGGTGCGGGTGCGCAATGGCGACGAGACGGCGGCGGTGATGGAGGTCGGCGAGATCGAGATCCGCTCGGCGGGCGTCATGAAGGGCTACTGGAACCGCCCCGAAGCCACTGCCGAGGCCATCGATGCCGACGGCTGGTTCAAGTCTGGCGATGCGGGCTATTTCGACGCCGACGGCTATCTCTATATCCACGACCGCGTGAAGGACATGATCGTGTCGGGCGGCGAGAACGTCTATCCCGCCGAGGTCGAGAACGCCCTCTACAGCCATCCCAGCGTCGCCGATGCGGCGGTCATCGGTGTGCCCGACGACAAGTGGGGCGAGGCGGTCAAGGCCTGCGTGGTCGCCAAGCCGGGTCATTCGATCGATCCCGAAAGCGTCATCGCCTGGACGCGCGAGCGGTTGGCCAACTACAAACTGCCCAAGCAAGTGCTTGTGCTGGCAGAATTGCCGCGCAACACTATGGGTAAGGTGTTGAAGGCGAAACTAAGGCAATGGCTTGCGCAAGGGGGGGCAGATGAACCTAAAATCCAGCCATGATTGATTGGAATACCTGTACCTCTGTCGAGATGGATCCCGAGCTGGTCAGCGGCGCTTGGGTATTTATTGGCACGCGTGTTCCGGTCTCTGCCTTATTTGAAAATCTGGAAGA
>CALFYB010000118.1 GCA_937952995.1 uncultured Caulobacteraceae bacterium | reverse complement strand
GATATCTGGCTAACCCTGGTTTGGGTGACCTATTTGCTGGTCTTCCTCGGTACGATCTGGAAGCGCAAAGAGCCGCACATCTATGTGGCCAACTGGTTCTATCTGGCCTTCATCGTCACCGTGGCCCTGCTCCACATTGTCAATAATTTGGCCGTGCCCGTCTCCCCCCTGTCGAGCCGCAGCTATTCGCTGTTCTCCGGGGTGCAGGATGCGCTGGTTCAGTGGTGGTATGGCCACAATGCGGTGGGCTTCTTCCTGACCGCCGGCTTCTTGGCCATCATGTACTATTTCATCCCCAAGCGGGCGGAGCGGCCGGTCTATTCGTACCGTCTGTCCATCGTCCACTTCTGGGCCCTGATCTTCATCTATATCTGGGCGGGCCCGCACCACCTTCACTACACAGCCTTGCCGCAGTGGGCCCAGACCCTCGGCATGACCTTCTCGATCATGCTGTGGATGCCCAGCTGGGGCGGCATGATCAACGGCCTGATGACCCTGTCCGGGGCTTGGGACAAGCTGCGCACCGATGCGGTGATGCGCATGTTGATCGCCAGCCTCGCCTTCTACGGCATGTCGACCTTTGAAGGTCCGGTCATGAGCGTCCGGGCCGTCAATGCCCTGTCACACTATACAGACTGGACCATCGGCCACGTTCACTCCGGCGCTCTGGGCTGGGTAGGCTTTGTGTCCTTTGGGGCGATCTATTGCCTGGTGCCGTGGCTGTGGAAGCGTCCGCGTCTCTATTCAGACCGCTTGGTCGAGTGGCACTTCTGGATCTCCACCACCGGGATCCTGCTCTACATCGCCGCCATGTGGGTCTCGGGCATTATGGAGGGCCTGATGTGGCGTGAATATACGTCCGAAGGCTTCCTGGCCTACTCCTTCGTCCAGACCGTCGAGGCCAAGCATGTGGCCAATGTCGTCCGCGCCTTGGGTGGCCTGCTCTATCTCTCGGGCACCTTGATCATGGTTTACAATGTCTGGCGCACGATCAGAGGCGACGTTGCCGCCCTCGAAACCCATGCCGTTCTGGTTCAACCCGCAGCTTCCGGTCCCGTCCCCACGGGCGC
The DNA here is from genome assembly GCA_937952995.1 of uncultured Caulobacteraceae bacterium. Taxonomy (GTDB): domain Bacteria; phylum Pseudomonadota; class Alphaproteobacteria; order Caulobacterales; family Caulobacteraceae; genus CAISGS01. The sequence goes on along the minus strand of CALFYB010000118.1, from coordinate 17,816 downwards.
GGCGGCAGCGCATTAGGGGGGCGCGCCATGTGGAAGCACCATCAAAAACTTGAGCGCCACTCCCTCTTGCTGGTTATCGGCATATTGGTCGTGGTCTCCATCGGCGGTTTGGTCGAGATCTCACCTTTGTTCTATCTGGAAAGCACCATCGAGAAGGTGGAGGGGATCCGTCCCTACACCCCGCTCGAGCTCGAGGGTCGCGACGTCTATATCCGTGAGGGCTGCTATGTCTGTCACTCGCAGATGATCCGCCCCCTGCGTGACGAGGTCGAGCGTTACGGCCATTATAGCCTTGCTGCCGAGAGCATGTACGACCACCCCTTCCAGTGGGGCTCTAAGCGCACAGGACCCGATCTGGCCCGCGTTGGCGGTAAATATTCTGATGGCTGGCAGGTCGATCACCTGACCGATCCAAGGGCTGTTGTGCCGGAATCGGTGATGCCGCCCTATGAGTTCTTGGCGAAGAAGGACCTGGATTACCGCGATATTGCTGACAAGCTCCGGGCCCAGCGCGCGGTCGGCGTGCCCTATACCGACGCCATGATCACCAATGCGGTGACCGATTTGGAAACACAGGCCGATCCCTTCGCCTCAGGCGGCACGGCTCTGAAGAAGCGCTATGGCCAAAAGGTCAATCAGCGCGACTTTGACGGTCAGCCCGACAAGATCAGCGATATGGACGCCCTGATCGCCTATCTGCAGATGCTCGGCACCACGGTCGATTTCTCGACCTACAAGGCCGATGCCGGCGAAAACCTACGGTGAGGCGGGCATGACCTACGAAACCCTATCGAAAATCGTGCAGCAGGGCGGGACCGTCTATTTCAGCCTGCTGTTCGCGATGGTCTGCGTCTACGCCTTCTGGCCTCGCAATAAAGAGACCTTTGACCGCGCCGCACGCCTGCCTCTGGACGAGGACTGAACCATGGCCAATTCAAATCACGACAAGCCGACCCCTCAAAGGGACGAGATCAGCGGCGTCGACACCACCGGCCATGAGTGGGACGGTATCCGCGAGCTGGACAATCCCCTGCCCCGCTGGTGGCTCTATATGTTCTATGCCTGCATCGTCTTTGCCATTGGCTACTGGATCCTGATGCCAGCTTGGCCGGGTCTGCATGGCTACAGTAAGGGGCTGTTGCACCGGTCTGACCGAGGCGAACTGTCGGTCGCGCTTCATGACCTGTCTGCCAAACGCGGCGTGGCAGGGCAGGCGCTGGTCAAGGCCTCGCTGGAACAGATCGAGGCTGATCCGAAGCTTCAAGCCTATGCGCTCTCGGCCGGGGCTTCGATCTTTGGGGACAACTGCGCCACCTGTCATGGTACGGGCGGTACCGGCGGCAAGGGCTATCCCAACCTGCGCGACGATGTCTGGCTCTGGGGCGGCGACCTTGCCTCGATCGAGCATACTATTCGTGTCGGCATCCGGTCCGGTCATCCCGATACGCGTCAGTCTCAAATGCCAGCCTTCGGGCGCGATCAGCTTTTGACGGGCGAGCAGATCAATGACCTGACCGAATATGTCACCGCCCTGTCGCGTCGTAAGGCCAGCCCTGCAACCGTCAGCCGCGCCGCCCCCATCTTCCAAGCCCAATGCGCAGCTTGCCATGGGGCGGATGGCAAGGGCAATCAGGCAGTCGGTGCCCCGAACCTGACCGACCAAGACTGGCTCTATGGGGCTGACCGCAACAGCATCCACACCCAGATCTGGAACGGTCGAGGCGGGGTCATGCCAACCTGGGAAAAGCGCTTTGATACGGCAACGATCAAGGCCCTGACCGTCTATGTGCACGCCAATGCCAGCGGCCGATGAGGCCGTTGGATAGAGCGAAAGAAGGCCATTCGTGCCCGTCCTGATTGACACTGTAAACGGGGACAAGCGCCCTAAGGTTCCCAGTCCTGCGCCCCTCTATAAAAAGCGCGAGCCGATCTATCCCAAGCTGGTCCATGGCCAGTTTCGGATGATCAAATGGGTCCTGCTGGTGGCGACCTTGGCCGTCTATTACATCCTGCCTTGGCTGCGATGGGACCGGGGACCGGCGACGCCGAACCAGGCGGTGCTGGTCGATTTCACCCATGCACGGTTCTATTTCTTCTTCATCCAGCTTTGGCCACAAGAGGTCTATTATTTCACCGGCCTTCTGGTCACAGCGGCCTTGGCCCTGTTCCTCGTCTCGGCCCTGTTTGGACGGCTCTGGTGCGGCTATGCCTGCCCCCAGACGGTCTGGACCGACCTCTATATCGTCGTCGAGCGCCTATTCGAGGGCGACCGCAATGCCCGGATGAGGCTCGATGCGGCCCCGCTGTCGTTCAACAAGCTCTGGCGCAAGACGGGTAAGCACATGGTCTGGCTGCTGGTGGCTCTGGTCACGGGCGGGGCTTGGGTGTTCTATTTCGACGACGCCCCGACCCTGATGGGCCAGCTCTTTACCGGGTCTGCCGCCGTCACCGCCTATCTGTCTGTCGCCATCTTGACCTTCACCACCTATGCGCTGGCCGGATCCATGCGCGAGCAGGTCTGCACCTATATGTGCCCTTGGCCGCGCATTCAGGGGGCCATGCTCGACGAACATTCCTTGCAGGTCACCTACCGGGCCGACCGGGGCGAGGCGCGCGGCCCCCACAAGAAGGGCGAGACCTGGGAGGGCCGGGGCGACTGTATCGATTGCCAGCAATGTGTCGTGGTCTGCCCGATGGGCATCGACATTCGCGATGGCGCGCAGATGGAGTGCATCAATTGCGGCCTGTGCATCGATGCCTGCGACGAGATCATGGACAAGGTCCAGCGTCCGCGTGGCCTGATCGCCTATGACACGGACTATGCGGTCGCCGAGCGTCTGGCCAAGCGCAAGCCGACCTATCACCTCATCCGTCCCCGGACGGTCTTTTACGCCTTGGCGCTGGCCTTGGTCGGCGGCGTGATGCTCTATGGCCTCTTAACGCGCTCGCCGGTCGCCTTGGATGTGCTGCGGGACCGCAATCCGGAATATGTCCAACTGTCGGACGGTGCCGTGCGCAACGGCTACACCCTGAAACTCATGAACCGCTCTACCCACCCCACCGTCTTTTGGGTGGACTTCAAAGGTCCAAAGGGCGCGGTCGTTCGGGCCGTGGGACAGGCCAGCGCCAGAACCTTAGCCGTACCCCTAGAGGCTGATGGCCAGCGCAGCCTGCGGGTCTTCGTCACCGTGCCACCGGATGAAGGCGAACATGACGCCCACCACAGCCGCCCCGCGACCTTTGTGATCACCGCGCAAGACGGTCAAAGGGCTGAAAAGAAAACCGTATTCCTCGCTGCAGGAGATGACTGATGAGTGTGGGCCAAGCCACCACCAAGACCTCGGATCAGCGCGGTCAACTGACCGGTTGGCATGTTCTGATCATCTTTGTCCTGTTTTTCGGCATTATGTTGTCAGTCAATGTCCTGATGGTCGTTCAGGCGATCCGCACATTCCCCGGCGAGGTCAATAGCCAACCCTACGAGGCGGGCCTCGCCTACAACCATACCCTCAAGCAGCAGGCGACCGAGCGGGCGCTCGGCTGGCGCGCCAAGGTCGACCGCATCACCGCTTCGCCAAAGGGCACGGTCATAGCCGTTCAGTGGCTTGATGCGGCTGGCCGCCCTCTGTCTGGAGCCAAGGTCGTCGGACAGATCATTCGGCCCGCGACCGAAAAGCAAAGCCACGACCTTGGCTTCGTCGAGCGCGCGGCGGGTCTCTATGAGGCGCAGGTGTCCGCGCCGCCGGGCGCATGGGACCTGTCGGTCACCGCAACAGATGCCAGAGGCGAGCACCGCACCGCTCAGCGACGGGTGGAATGGCAATGAGCGACGGCGCGCTAGACCTGTCAGAACGGCCATTCACAGGGGCCGCCGGGCCTGATCCATCCGTGTTCGTGCGCGCAACCGAGGGCGGCCAGCAAAGACTGGAACTGCTGGTCCAAGGCGCGCGCTGCGCCGGGTGCCTAAACAAGATCGAAAAGGGCGTCGCCGCTTTGCCCGGCGTCACCGTCGCCCGCATGAACCTGACCACCGGCAAGTTGGCCGTCGAGTGGCGCGCTGGCCGCCTTCAACCGGCGCAGGTCGTCGAGGCCCTCGCAGATCTTGGCTATCCGTCCGTGCCCTATGATCCCGAAGAGGCCCGTCAGAGCGAGGACCGCGAGGGTCGCCGCCTCGCCATAGCCCTGGGCGTGGCTGGTTTCGGTGCAGGCAATGCCATGATGTTCACCGTCCCCATCTGGGCAGGCCTGATGGGCCAAGAGATGGGCGAGGGGGTGCGCACCGCCTTCTATTGGCTGACAGCCATCATCGCCGGACCCTGCGCCCTCTATGCCGGGATGCCGTTTTTTGAGAGCGCTTGGAACGCGCTCAAGCGCGGCAAGGCCAATATGGATGTGCCCATATCTCTCGGCGTGATCCTGTCCTTGGGCGTCAGCGTCTATGAGACCCTGATCCATGCCCGCCACGCCTATTTCGAAGCTGCCGTCACCCTACTGTTCCTGCTGCTGATCGGCCGCTATCTGGACCACCGCTTGCGGGCCCAGGCCAAGGGGGCCGCTCGGGATCTCTTGGCACTACAGGCGGTCACGGCGGCACGGCTTCAGCCAGATGGTTCAACCCAATCAGTGGCCCTGCGTGATGTGCAGGTCGGGGACCGCTTGGCTGTCGCCCCCGGAGACCGGATGCCCGTCGACGGGGTGGTCGAGAGCGGCACCTCCCTGCTCGACCTGTCGCTCCTGACCGGAGAAACCGCGCCGGTTGCCACCGCTGCGGGGGCACGGGTCGTCGCCGGAGCCCTCAATCTGAACGGCGCTCTGGTCATTCGTGCCGAGGCCCTGCCAGAAGATTCAACCCTTGCGGCCATTGCCCGCCTGATGGAGGCCGGGGCCCAGTCCAAGTCGCGCTATGTGCGATTGGCAGACCGCGCCGCTGAGATCTATGTGCCCACGGTCCACACCTTGGCGGCCATCACCCTTGTGGGATGGTGGATGGCGGGTCTGCCGTTCCCCGATGCCCTGATGCGGGCCACAGCGGTCTTGATCATCACCTGCCCCTGTGCGCTCGGCCTCGCCGTTCCTGCCGTCCAGATCGTGGCCTCAGGGCGGCTCTTCCAGCGCGGTGTGCTGGTCAAGTCAGGGGCGGCCCTCGAACGGTTGGCCGAGGTCGATCACGTGGTCTTCGACAAGACCGGCGTCCTGACCCATGGCCGCGCGCAGTTGGTCAGCTTTGATCCAGAAGCCCTCAAGGCCGCCGCACCGCTGGCCCGCGCCTCACGCCACCCCCTGTCTCGCGCCCTGTCCTTGGCCGCTGGCCCCGGACCTTCGGCGCGGGATGCCCAAGAGTTGGCCGGGCAAGGTATCCAAGGCCTGATTGACGGGCGGATGGCGCGGCTAGGCCGTGCTGATTTCGTCGGGGCTCAAGGCCAATCGGCGAGCGAGACCGAGCTTTGGTTTGGATTTGAGGGCGAGACCGCGCACCGCTTCACCTTTGCCGATCAGTTGCGCAGCGATGCGGCTGCAACGGTGACGGCCCTCATGGCCCGTGGCTTGAGCGTCGAAATCCTCTCCGGAGACCTGTCCGGTGCCGTAGAGCGCGCCGCCGAGGGGGCTGGAATTGCCCAATGGCGCGCAGGCCTAACCCCGATGGACAAGGCCGCCATTATCGACGGCCTGATCGCAGCGGGTCGCAAGCCGCTGATGATCGGAGATGGCCTCAATGACGCCGCAGCCCTTGCCAAGGCCCATGCCTCGATGGCCCCCGGTGCGGCCGCTGATGCCAGCCAGTCTGCGGCCGATCTGGTCTTTCAGGGCGATGATCTGGGCGTTGTCGTCACCGTGATCGATGTGGCCAGAGCGGCCAAGGCGCGGGCAATGGAGAACTTTGCCTTTGCCGCCGTCTATAATCTGATTGCCGCCCCCGCCGCCGTCTTTGGACTGGTCACGCCCTTGATCGCAGCCCTGGCCATGTCAGGCTCGTCCTTGGTGGTGATGCTCAATGCCCTGCGCCTCAGGCTGGCGGGACGCGGCAAGGGCAAGGGCAAGGCGGCGTGAACATCATCCTGTTCTTTCTGGCCCCTCTGACCCTCTTGATGGCAGCGGGGTCGCTGGCGGCTTTTTGGTGGACCTTTAAGGCCAACCAGTATGATGATCCCCAAGGCGATGCGGCCCGCATCCTCTATGATCATCTTGATGATGGCCCGCCGGTTGCTGCACCTGACGAGGCCAACGAGGTTTAGGACCGCGCTGAATGGACAAGTCCCTCGACACTGCGGTGATCCCCCCCGCTCAAATTCCAAAGCGCGGCCATCGGCTGGAGCGACTTGTAGAGATCGCCAAAGGCCACGCCCCCTTGCCGACCGCCGTCATTGCCCCCGAATCGTCCGAGGCCCTCGCCGGAGCCTTGGAGGCACGGGACCTGGGCCTGATTAACCCGGTCCTGATCGGCAATCGCAGTAAGATCACCGCCATCGCCGAGGCGCTCAGTGCGGACCTCAAGGGCGTGACCCTGATCGAGGCGGCCGACACGATTGCCGCAGCAGAACAGGGCGTGGCGCTGGTTCGAGATGGTACGGTTCGCGCCCTGATGAAGGGCCATCTGCACACAGAAGACTTCCTGCGCCCCATCGTTCGGCGCGACGGCGGCCTGCGGACCCGCCGACGGCTGAGCCACGTGTTCGTTATGGACAGCGGCGACCTTGACCGCCTGATCCTCGTCTCCGACGCTGCCATCGCCATCGCGCCGGACCTGATGCAAAAGGTCGACATCACCCAAAATGCCATCGATCTGGCCAGAGCCATTGGCATTGCCCTGCCCAAGGTCGCGCTTTTGTCGGCGATCGAGACGGTAAGCCCGGCCATGCCCTCGTCCGTCGATGCCGCGATCCTGTCCAAGATGGCCGAGCGCGGCCAGATCACCGGCGGGATCGTCGATGGGCCGCTGGCGATGGACAATGCCATGAACCTCGAAGCGGCCATGGCCAAGGGCTTGGACCTTCGGGTTGCAGGCCATGCCGATGTGCTGATCGTGCCCAATATCGAGGCCGGAAATATGCTGGCCAAGGACCTGATCTTTGTCAGCGGCGCAGCCTCCGCAGGCCTTGTGGTTGGGGCCAGCGTCCCGATCATCCTGACCAGCCGGTCTGACGATGCCGCCGCACGGGTTGCCTCCTGCGCCGTGGCACTGGCCTATGATCTCTGGCGGCGGACCGGGCAACCGATCATGGACTGGACTGCATTGGCGGAACCCGCATCCACCCAAGGGGCTTAAGGCCGTGAAAGCCATCCTGACCCTCAATGGCGGCTCGGCGACGCTCAAGGTTGCCCTGTTCGAAGCGGCAGCGCCCCATCGCCGCCTTGGTGAGGCTCTCATCGAGCGGTTCAACGCCGGTCCCCATATGAGGCTTCGCGCAGCCCATCTTCCCGATCAGGTTCAGGACTGGCCAAGGGGTGAGGGCCCATGCGACGCGCAGTCGGCCTTTCATGTCCTCTGGCCCGCCCTCAAGGCCCGTCATAGCGATCTGGAGATCGTTGCCGTTGGCCATCGTATCGTCCATGGCGGGGCGGACCATTCCGGACCGTGCCTAATCGATGAGGCGGTCTGGAAGGGCTTACATCGCCTCGCCCCCCTCGCTCCGCTGCACCAGCCCTCCAATCTGGCAGTGCTAGAGGCGGCGCAGCGAGACCTGCCGCAAGCCCGTCACGTGGCCTGTTTTGACACCGCCTTTCACCGAGGCCGGTCTTTCGAGACCGAGGCCTTCGCCCTGCCGAGGCACTTCTATGATGAGGGGGTGCGCCGCTACGGTTTTCATGGGCTGTCCTATGCGTCGGTGCTGGGCCATTTGCGCCAAGAGCGGCCAGATTTGGCTGAGGGTAAGATCGTCGTTGCCCACCTTGGCTCGGGCTGTTCGCTCTGCGCGCTCGATCAGGGGCTGAGTGTGGCGACATCGATGGGCTTTTCGGCCCTAGATGGGATACCGATGGGCACCCGCACCGGTGCGATTGACCCGGGGGTCCTGCTCTATCTGATGACCGACAGGGGCATGGATGCCAAGGCGATTGAGGACCTGCTCTATCGGCGCTCAGGGCTCTTGGGTCTATCGGGCCTTTCGGCGGACGTGCGAGACCTAGAAGCCTCAGATCGGCCTGAGGCCAAGCAGGCGCTGGACTATTTTTGCAGCCGAGTCGCGGTGGGGATCGCCGCTATGGCCGGTGAGCTGGGCGGGCTTGATGGGGTGATCTTTACGGCGGGGATTGGTGAAAATGCGCCCAAGATCAGGCGCGATATCAGTCAAAGACTAGCTTGGCTCGGCGCGGCACTGGACCCGGACGCCAATCTTGCCGGGAGTGCCTCCCTGTCAGCCGCTGGCTCGCGGCTCGCCCTAATGATCGTCCCCACGGACGAGGAGGGCCAGATCGCCCACGAGACGGCCACGGTCTGCGGCCTCTAAGGCTTGCGCCAGAACCGAGGCAGGTCCAATGCCACGTGCAGGGCCTGTTCGGCCTCTGCCGGAGCCTCATCCTGACCGGCATAGAGCTGGCTCAAGGCCTGCCCGGCATCGAAGGCCGCAGGACCCTGATCATGGGCCCGCAACAGATGCTCGCCGACGGCACGGTCGTTCATCAGGCCCAACCGATCTTGCACGAGCTTCACCGCCTCAATCAGATGACGGCGGGCCGTTGTCTGATCGGGATAGAGGCTTCCGAAAAGTTCCATCGCATAGCGGAGATTTTTGGCCCGAATGCGCACCCCATGCTGGGCCTCTGGCGCAAGCGTGGCCAGACCCTTGCCTTCTTTCTTGATCTTGCGGCGCAGACGTTCCAGCGCCTGGTCAGCAAAATGCAAGACAGGCTGGTCGAGCAGTCTTGCCTGCGACCAAGGGCTCTGACGCCAATCGCCCGTCTCGGCCCAAGCCATGACCGACAATAGGGTTTGACCATAGGCATGGGATGCCAAGACCCGGCACACCGCGTCATAGGCCTGTCCGCGATCAAGGATGAGGGCCTCAAGCAGGCGCGGAGAGGGCTGGGGCATATTTTCAACGCGGGCAATCAACACATCAAGATCGCGGGCGCGGCCCATGGTCTGGCTCAGGCTGCGAAGACTGCTGCGCACATCAATATAGGCCTGATCAGCAACCAACGACTTGAAGAGGCCCAAGGCGGCCCGTAAGCGGCGCAAGGCAACGCGCAACTGGTGTAGCGCCTCAACCTCTCGGTCTTGGCTCACCAAGGCCCCATTGTGCAAAATATGGCCGATGCCTTCGCGGACCATAGCGCTGAGCGCTTGGCTTACCGTCAGGCCAGACAGGTCCAGTCGGCTTTCCGCCTTAAGGGGCAGGATCGCCTCGTTGGCGAGCAGGGTAAAGCCGCGATCGGCCTTCGACTGGGATGAAACCAAGAGATGGGTCTGAGTGGCCATACTCCGCGCCAGATCAAAAAGGGCGTGCGTCGGGCCCTTCATCAGTTCCAATTCCAGTTCGGCAAAGTCCTGTACCCGTCCACCGGCCTCGACGCGGCCAACATCGAGCGCCACTTCGACCTGACAGTCGGGCGTGGGGTTTAGGAGCGCCGTTCGCCGATCAACCCGAATGAGAAAGACCGGTTGCAGATGATTCGCGCCGAGATCAACGGCGGCCAAGGGCGTTTGCGTGAGCACAGACAGGTCAGGTGTCGTGCCTTGAACCGGATGTTCCCACTCGGCGCGCTCAAAAAGGCCCGCAGCCTCAGGCGCGGTAACCTTGAGGGTTTGAATTCCTGCACGCAGCCGCAAGGACAACCCGGCGCGGCGCAAGCGCTGGTCATGGGTGTCGAAATAGATCGAGGTTAGGGCGCGCGGCGTCTGATCCGCCCACAAGGGCGAAGCCGTCAGTTGTGCAACATCTGGCCAAGCGACGCCCAGTTTCAGTTCAATTTCCGTGGGTTGGTTCAGCGCCATCATGCCAACTGTTTTTCCACCGCACCCTTTTCATGCCGCCATTAACATTTCTTGGCCAGTGTAATGCTCATGTCGCCCCTATCGGCCAACGGTTCGGTCAGGTGAGGCAATTAGATAGCGAAAACTAACTTATTGATGAAATTGAATAATTTTTGTGGGAACGGGCATTTTCGCTACTTTTCCGATTGATCAGAAAAGCTGCATATATTATCTAGTAGCGAAAGTGCCGCACCCCAAAGGTTAATATCGCTGTACTTGCTTAGGTTCTGAAATCGGTATTTAAAGCTAGCATCGAGGTGTACATGCCCGACTCAACAGAAGTTTTTCAGGATAGTACCCGTGCAATGCCGAAACAGGGCCGTGCCGTTCAGACATATGAGCGCCTGTTGGACGTTTCTGGAGATCTTTTAGCCGAAGTTGGCATCGAGAGAATCTCTACCAATTTAATCTGCGCGCGAGCAGGTATGACCCCTCCTGCGCTCTATCGCTATTTCAAAGACAAATATGCGGTGCTTGAAGCGCTAGGCCGTCGGTTGCTCTCACGGCGATCAGACATCCTTACCCTGTGGCTGGCGGAAACCGCGCCAAAGGGCCAACAGGCCTTGGCTGATGGACTACCTACGGTTCTCGGTGAGACCTGGGCAGCAACGCTTAAGGAGCCGGGTGCGGTCTGGATTCTGAAGGCCCTGCGCGCCGTGCCGCAACTGGCCCATGTGCGCATTGAAACCTACCGGGACATGACCGATATGGTCACGTCGGTTTTCAGCGCTACGCTTGGTCATCCGCCAAGAGATGATCTTTGGCTGCGGGTACGGATCGCCCTCGAATTTGCCTTCAGCGCCGACGAGTTGCTGTTCGAAGAAGATCGCCTCCCTCAAGAGGTCATCATTGCCGAGGCGTCTGAACTGCTTCGCCGCGCCCTCATGGAAGCCTTGCCAATGGCGGGTTCGGACCGGGGTTAAAAGTCCTTGCAACCAGACCCTTGCCGAAGGGCCTAGGGTCGGGTCATCCTACTGATCAGGATGCGAAGGCTCAAACCATGACCGATCTGCAGGCGGCACCCTTGGCCCGCGGCCATATCGTTGACCAACTCATCTATGAGCGTGCGCCGCAATTGGTGCGGTCGAGCCTGTGGCCGATGCTGCGCCCCCTGCTCTACGAAATCCTCGGCTATCGCAAGGCGCGCCGGATGGCCGATGCCATTGCCTCGATGGGCGGGATAGAGGCCATGGACTATGTCTCCAGCCTGCTGCAGGTGCGCGTCACCTTGAACCGGCCCGAGCGGTTGCCGACCACCGGCCGCGTTGTCATTGTTTCGAACCATCCGACCGGCATTGCCGACGGGATCGCCATGCGCGATGGGTTACAGCCCTTGCGACCTGACCTTTGCTTCTTTGCCAATGCCGATGCCCACCGGGTCTGCCCCGGCTTTGACGATGTGCTTATTCCCGTCGAATGGGTTGAGGAAAAGCGCACCCGCGAAAAGGCCCGGATCACCTTAAAACGCGCTCAGGAAGCTTTTGAGGCTGAACGGGCGATTATGATTTTCCCAGCCGGGCGCTTGGCTGTCCGAGGCGAGGATGGACGCCTAGAGGATCCAGACTGGATGCCGAGCGCCATCTCGCTGGCCCGCAAATATGACGCACCAGTGCTACCCATCCATCTCACAGGCCCCTATCCCCACCTGTTTCAGTTCTTCGATGGCTTTTCGCGAGAGCTGCGAGACATCACCCTCTTTCATGAGTTGCTCAATAAGCGCCGGGGTCAGTTTGGCATGACCATCGGGCCCCTGATCCCGCCCGGCGATCTGGGTCACGATTCGGCCTTGGCGACAGTGGCCATCAAGGCCTATGTCGAACGCCACCTTCCGCTTCACCCAGATCAACCTTTTTCGTTGGCTGGATAGATTAGAGCCTGGACCTATCCGTTTGAACGCCACAGCCCCTTGGCACCATTTGCCCGACGAACAGGCCACGACAGCCTTGGGCGCGGCCTTGGCCGAGCGGATTTTGCGCGGCGAGGCCATCTGCCTATGGGGCCCGCTAGGGTCTGGAAAATCGACCTTAGCGCGGGGCCTGATCCGAGCCTTGACCCGGCCAGACGAGGACGTCCCCAGCCCCACCTTCACCCTCGTCCAGTTTTATGAGGGACCAGCCTTTCTGCTCGCCCATTTCGATCTCTATCGCCTGACCAGCGCGTCCGAGGCCTATGAGATCGGTTTGGACGAGGCCCTCGAGGACGGTGCGGCCCTGATCGAATGGCCCGAACGGTTAGAGGATGATCTGCCTCAGGACCGACTCGATATAGTGTTTGATACGAACCATGAGAGCGGCGGCAGGCAGGTGCGTCTGCTGCCCCACGGCAGTTGGGAAGGACGCAGCCTTGAGTTCTGAACGTGAGGCCGCGACGGCTGAGTTTCTAGCGGCCAATGGCTTAGGCGATGCCCGGCGCGTGGCCCTACCCGGCGATGCTTCAACCCGGCGCTATGAGCGGGTTTACCCGGCAACGGGCGGGGCCAGCCTGATCCTGATGGACCAACCCCCTGCTCTCGAGACCCAGCCCTGTCCACCTCAGGCCTCGCCCGCCGAGCGGATTGATCTGGGCTATAATTCGATGGCGCGGTTGGCAGCGGGCCGGATTGAGGCCTTCGTGGCCTGCGCAGGCCATCTTCGCGCTCAGGGCCTCTCCGCCCCCCTGATCCATGCGGCCGATCCGGCTCAAGGCCTTGCGGTGCTGGAAGATCTTGGCGACGATCTCTTTGTTCATAAGGTCGCGGGCGGCATGGCCGAGGCTGACCTCTATGGCCCGGCGATCGACGCTCTGGTGCGCCTGCATGAGACCCCGCCGCCTGCGATCCTAGAGGCCGATGGGCAAAGCTGGCCGCTGCTGACCTATGACGATTTGGCGCTCAAGACCGGCTGCAATCTTTTCCTCGAATGGTGGCCGAAATTTGCCAAGACGCCCGCCTGTTCAGGCGATGCCGCAGCCGAATGGGAAAACCTCTGGGCTCCGATCCGAGCGCGGGGCGAGGCGGGGGCCAGCGTCTTTACGCACCGGGACTATCATGCCGAGAACCTGCTCTGGCTACCTTCACGCCAAGGCGTGGCCCGCGTTGGCATGATCGATTTCCAAGACGCGCTGCGGGCCCATCCGGCCTGGGACCTCTTGTCCCTGCTGCAAGATGCGCGGCGTGACATTGACCCAGCCCTTGAGGCCGCCATGCTCGAGCGCTATTTTTCGGCCCGGCCACAGGTCGAGCGCGAGGCCTTTTTGCGCGACTATCGCGGGCTTGCCGCCCTCAATGCCAGCCGGATCCTGTTCATCTTTGCCCGGCAGGTCGCGGGCTTTGGCAAGCCGCGCTATGTCGATTTCATGCCTCGGACCTGGCGCTATCTAGAGCGCAATCTCGCCGACACCGCCATGGCCCCCTTGAAGGCTTGGTTTGATCGCCACGTCCCGGCGCAGGCGCGGGCATGAGCGCGCCCTTTTCCAAAGCCATGGTCTTGGCCGCAGGCCTTGGCACCCGCATGAGGCCCCTAACCAATGACCGGCCCAAAGCTCTGGTCGAGGTGGCGGGTCAGCCCCTGATCGACCATATGCTGACCCGTCTTGCCGAAGCAGGCGTGACCACCGCTGTGGTCAATGTCCATGCCTTTGCTGATCGCTTGGAAGGGCACCTGATGGCCCGGACAGCGGCTCCGGCTATCGTCATATCTGATGAGCGGGCCGAGGTCTTGGAAACCGGCGGCGGCCTGCGTCTAGCCCGCCCCCTGCTAGGCGACGACCCGATCTTTGTGGCCAATATCGACTCGGTCTGGCGTGAGACCGGCCCGTCGATTGCAGAGGCTCTGAAGGCGGCATGGGACCCCGAGCGCATGGATGTGCTGTTGGCCCTAGCCCCGCTAGACCGGACCATCGGCTTTGATGGCTTGGGTGATTTTTTCATCGCTGATGACGCAGCCCTGACCTTCCGGGGCGACGCCCCAAGCGCGCCTTTCGGCTATATGGGCCTGCACATCACCAAGCCTGAGATCGTCGATGGGGGTCCGGAAGGAGCCTTTTCGCTGGCCGTTCTCTGGCGCGCCCTAGCCACAAAAAAACGCTTATTTGGGGTTGTGCTCGATGGGGATTGGATGCATGTCGGAGATCCCCTCTCGCGCGATCAGGCTGAAGCGCGCCTGACATTCAACCCCTCTTGAGGCCGACCCGATGACGTCCTTTCTGGACCAGAGCGGCCCCCGATGGTTCACGATCCCCGCCCATCGGTCCTTTGTCCGTGATCTGGCCAGCGGGCTCTATCTGGCTCTGGGTCAGGCGCACGATCCTGCGGCACTGTCCGAAGCTATTGTCCTAACCCCCACACGGCGCGGCGCGCGGGCCCTGTCCGAAGCCTTTGTCGAGGCGGCAGGCGGTAAGGCGGTTTTGCTGCCCCAGATCCGCGCCCTCGGCGATTTGGAGGCTGGGGAGCCCCCTTTCGAGCCCGGTGATCTGGCCCTTGATCTGCCGCCATCGGTCAGCCCCTTGCGACGGCGGTTTGAACTGGCGCGGCTGGTGCTTGACCATTCGGACATGATTGGGCGGCAGCTTGACGCCTCATCAGCCATGGACCTTGCCGACGCCTTGGCGGGCTTCTTGGACAGTGTGCAGATCGAAGAGGTGGCCGACCCCTCGCGCCTTGACGCCTTGGTCGAGGGTGAACTGGCCCAGCACTGGCAAGCCTCGGCGCGGTTTCTCAAACTGGCCGTAGAGGCCTGGCCCAAGCGGTTGGAGCGGCTGGGCCTATCGGATGTGGCCACACGGCGGGTGGCGCTGCTACGGGCCCTGCGCCAACGCTGGTTAGACAATCCGCCGCAAGGGGTTTTGGTGGCCGCAGGCTCAACCGGTACCGCACCGGCTACGGCGGAATTGCTGGCCGTGATTGCCCAGGTTCCTCAGGGCGCGGTCGTTCTGCCCGGTCTGGACCGAGACCTTGCCGACGATGCTTGGCGACAGGTCGGGGAACAGCATCCGCAAGGGGCTATGAAGCGGCTCCTCGAACGGGCGGGCCAAGAGCGCCTGTCGGTTCAGGTCTGGCCGGTCCCGACCGATCATGACGATGAAATTCGTGGCCAATGGCGCCGTCGCCTAATTAATGAGGCCCTGCGTCCCGCCGAGGCGACCGCAGACTGGCTCGATCAGATTGGAGCCCTGCGCGAAGAGGGGGCCACAGCCGGACTGGACCCGATCCTTGAAGGTCTCAAAGGCCTCAGCCTGATCAAGGCCCGCACCGAAGAGGAGACGGCCACAGCCGCAGCCCTCTTGCTGCGCGAAACGCTGGAGACCGAAGGGCGTACGGCGGCGCTGGTGACCCCCGATCAGGGCTTGGCGCGGCGCGTCTCGGCCAAGCTGTCGCGCTGGGGGATTGAGGCGGACAGTTCAGCCGGTGCGCCCTTGTCGGGCTCGGCGGTGGGTATCGTGATTGCCCTGACCGCCCAGTTGGCCACCACCAAGGTTGATCCGGTTCGGCTCTTAGCCCTGCTAAAAATGCCGTTTGTGAGGCTGGGTCTGGAAACCGAAGCCTATGAACGGGCCCGGCGGGATCTGGAACATCTGGCCCTGCGCGGGGCCCATCCCCATAGTTGGGAGGCCTTAGAGGCCAAGATTGCCAAATCCGCTGAACCCGACAAGCGCCCGGAGACCAAGCCAGATCAAGAGGCCGATGAACGCCGACGCCAACGCGCAGAACGGGCGCAAGACCTGCTTCATCGGTTGAATCTGGCGCTGGAACAGGCGATGGCACCGTTCAAAGACGACGAGGCGGCGAGCCTGTCGCAGGCTGTTGAAGCTCTGGTTCACGCCATTGATCAGCTCACGGACGATCCGGCGATGCCGAGCACCGTTTGGGCCGGGGCTACGGGCGAGGCGGCGGCGGCCTTGCTGGCCAACCTGATCCGCGAAAGCGACGGCTTACCAACCGTAACGGCCAAGCAGTCCGCGGCCCTGATCGAGCGCTTGCTGGCCGACGAGACGGTCCGCACGGGCGGTGCCACCCATCCGCGCCTACGCATCCTCGGGGCCATCGAGGCTCGTCTTGTGCGCGCCGACCGGCTGATCTTGGCTGGGCTGGAAGAGGGTGTATGGCCCCAAGCAGCACCCACCGATCCTTTCCTGTCACGGCCGATGCGCAAGGCGCTGGGCCTGCCGCCGCCCGAGCGTCGGATTGGTCTATCGGCCCATGACTTTGCCCAAGCCGCCTGCGCCGGTGAGGTGATCTTGCTGCATAGCGAAAGACGCGGCGGCGCGCCCGCTGTGGCGTCCCGCTGGCTCTGGCGATTGGAAACCTTGGCCAGAGGGGCGGGCCAATCCATCCCGGGCCGGCCTGAGGTTTTGGACTGGGTTCGGGCGCTCGATGCCCCGCGCCAAGCCTATAGCCCTGCCCCCCGTCCCAATCCCAAGCCACCGGTCGCCGTGCGGCCCCGTCAGATGGCGGTGACCCAGGTTGAGCTTTGGGTTCGAGACCCCTATGCGGTCTATGCCCGGCGTATTTTAGATCTAAAGCCGCTAGAGCGTCCCAATGAGCCGATTGAGGCCCGCGCGCGCGGCACCGCCATCCACGATGCTTTCGAGACCTTTTTTAACCGCTATGGCCCGACCTTACCCGACGAGGCCGAGGAGAAGTTCGCCGACTGTCTGGTCGAGGCCCTGACTGAGGCGGGCATGCCGCTGGCACGAATGACCCGCGAACGAGCCTTAGCCAAGAACGTAGCCCCTTGGGTGATCGACTTTGAACGCCGCCGCCGTGATGGGGCCAAGTTGGTGGTCGAGCAGACCGGGAAACTGACCTTTGCCTCGGACGCTGGAGACTTCACGGTCACCGCCAAGGCCGACCGGATCGAGGTGCGAAACCACCGCGCCGATGTGCTGGACTTCAAGACCGGGACGCCGCCGTCGAAAAAGCAGGTCCTCGCAGGCTTTTCGCCGCAACTGACCCTGACAGCGGCCATCCTTGCAGGCGGCGGCTTCACCGATGTCGGCCGCGCTCTGCCGCGCCAACTGGTCTATGTGAAGGTCTCGGGCGGACGCCCTCCCGGCAAGGAAACGATCGTCGTTGATGATCAGGATGCCGAGCAAAGGAGCCAAGAGGCGCTCGATCGTTTGAAGGACAAGGTGGTCGAATATGACCACCCTGACACCGGCTATCTCTCTTGGGCCGTGCCTCAGTTCATCGGCAAGTTCACGGGCGACTATGACCATCTGGCGCGCCTTTGGGAGTGGCACGTGATCGGCGGCAGTGATGAAGGCGGAGCCCCAGAATGAGTACCGCCCCAAGCCTTAATCCGCAGCTTCAGGCCAATGACCCATCAGTCTCGGCCTTCGTCACCGCCAATGCCGGATCGGGCAAGACCTCGACGCTGGTCGGGCGGGTGGCGCGGCTGTTGCTGCGCGGCGCACGGCCTGAAACCATCCTTTGCCTGACCTTTACCAAGGCCGCAGCGGCGGAAATGCAGCGGCGCCTATTCCAGACGCTCGGCAGTTGGGCGGTGATGGCCGACGGTGCTCTGGCCGAGGCGTTGGCCGGACTGGGCGAAGCCCCCGAGGACCTGTCCAAGGCCCGCCGCCTGTTCGCCCAAGCCTTAGAAACCCCCGGCGGCCTGAAGATTCAGACCATCCATGCCTTTTGCGAAAAGCTGCTCAGGCGGTTTCCGCTCGAGGCGGGCGTGTCACCGGGCTTTGTCGTGCTCGAAGACTCCGCTGCCGCCAACACATCGCGGCAAGCGCGCGATAGCCTTGCTGAATATGCCTATAATCACCCAGATGGCCCCGTAGGCCGAGCCTTCGATCAGTTATCGGTCGATCTCGACTATGAGCGGTTTGGCAAACTGTTTGCGGATTTTGAGGCGCGGCG
>CALFYB010000117.1 GCA_937952995.1 uncultured Caulobacteraceae bacterium | reverse complement strand
CCGCCACCGGTTGCAACCTCAGCCACCTCAAGGGGTTGACCAATCTCGTGGAAAATTTCAACAGCACGCTTTGCGATTACGCGTGAGGCAGGCGTTGCCTCAAATGCAGGACGACTTCGAAAAAAACTCAAATCAATTTTTGTATCTGGAATCAATTTCTCTGTAATCGCAGCCCTTAAGTCTGCTTCCATCTTATCCATGTCTTTGTTAAACAAAGACCGTACATCAGCAATCGCCGAGGCTGAGGCCGGAATCACGTTACGTGTGCCACCACCCTGAATCACTGTCCAGTTAATCTTCAAACCCAAGGCTGGATCACCAAAATTACGGGTTTTCAAAATTTGATGCGAGAGCTCGTAAATCGCATTGCGACCTGCCTCGGGGCGAGCGCCGGCGTGCGATGCTTTACCCTCGACCTTCATCTCAACGATCGCGATGCTGCTAGTTGCCAGGCGCACCATATTTTTTTCGTAGCCACCGCCTTCAAAGGATAAAACTGCATCGTAGACACCGCCCTTCTCGATCAGGAAGTTCGTCGGCATCGACTTCGTCTGGAACGTGCCCCAGCTCTCGCCCTTCGGCCTCTCGATGGTCGGCCCGGTGATCTACACCTTCGGCACGCCCGAACAGAAGGCGAAGTTCCTGCCCGGCATCCTTTCGGGCGAGGACTGGTGGTGTCAGGGCTATTCGGAGCCGGGTGCCGGTTCCGATCTGGCCGGTCTGTCGACCCGCGCCGAGCGCTTCACTGGTGAAGACGGCAAGGAATATTACCGCGTTAACGGTCAAAAGACCTGGACGACCCAAGGCCACTTCGCCGACTGGGGCTTCTTCTTGGTCCGCACCGACCAGAACGCCAAGAAGCAAGAGGGCATCACCTTCCTGCTGATCGACATGAAGACCCCCGGCATCAGCGTTCGCCCGATCATCACGATGGACGGCGGCCACGAGGTCAATGACACTTTCCTCGACAACGTCATCGTGCCGGTCGAGAACCGCATTGGTGACGAGAACAAGGGCTGGACGGTGGCCAAGTATCTGCTCGGCCATGAGCGTACCGGCATTGCAGGCGTCGCCCGCTCCAAGCGCGGCATCGAGCGTCTGCGTGAAGTGGCAGCGGGCGTGCTGGCCGACGATGGCCAGCCGCTGATCAAGGACCCCGATTTCCGCCGCAAGATCGTCGACCTCGAGATCGACCTCGCCGCCTTGGAATATACCGAGCTGCGTACCCTAGCGGGTGAAAGCAGCGGCAAGGGCCCCGGACCGGAAGCCTCTATGCTCAAGGTCAAGGGCACCGAGGTTGGCCAGCGCCTGACCGAGCTGACGCTGGAAGCCGCAGGTCACTATGGCGAGCCCTATTTCCGGGGCTTCCCGCGCGAGGGCGACAATGTCCAAGCCATCAGCCCGGACTTCGCCTTCAAGGCCGCGCCGTCCTATTTCAACATGCGCAAGACCTCGATCTTCGGTGGCTCCAACGAGATCCAGCGCAACATCATGGCCAAGGCGGTTTTGGGGCTCTAGGGCCTAATCCTCGGCTGAGAGAACAAGAAAAGGGGGAGATGGCCGGTCCATCTCCCCCTATTTTTATGGCTGTGTCCTAGCTGACCGTATCTTCGCGGATGGAGCCGCGAGCGATCCAGAACAGGGCTCCGGCGACCAGAAGGCCTAGGGATCCGATCAACAAGGCCCATTTGACGCCTAGAGCTGAGCCCATCCCCATGGGACCAGACAAGGTGTCGGACAGGATCCCGACAAAGAGGGGGCCGCAGCCTAGACCGACCAGATTAGCCACGAACAGTGTGATTGCGGCGGCTGTTGCCCGGGTGCGCGGCGATACCAGGCTCTGCGACGAGGCATAGGCGGGGCCGTACCATAGGGTGTTGAGCAAGGTCGGCAGCAGAAGCATCACGAGGGCCGCAGCCGCTGAGCTTTGCAACATGGCGATGATGTAGATGGGGAAGCCAATCAATGCGCCAAGGGCCGGAATGGCCATCTGGTGCCGCAGGTCCGTAGCTCCGAGCTTGTCCGCCAGTTTTCCGCCCAGCACGGTCCCGACAATTCCGCCGATGCCGGTGACCAGACCCATACCAATGCCGATCAGGCCGGTGGGCTTGAGGCCAAACTGCGCTGACAGCTGGGTCAGTTCCTCGGTGTGATTGCGAAGGAAGAACGAGGCGGCAAAGGCTTGGTGGCCATAGCCTTGAAAGGCCATGAACCCGGCTCCAAAGGCGATCAGCCAAAAGGTCTTCTTGCCTGCAATTTCGCGCAGGGCCGCGCCGACGCTGGGGCTTTCCCCGACTGTGGGCTTCTTGACGCGTGGCTCGACCAAGGTGACGGCGGCAATGCAGGCCATGATCAGACCTGGTGCCCCAGCGATCAGGAAAGCCGCGCGCCATCCGAAGGCATCCGCTGCCAAGCCACCCATGACCATGCCCAGCAAGCTGCCTAGCGGCGTGCCAATGGAATAGAAGGCAAGGGCGGAAGAGCGCATGGATTTGGGGACATAGTCGCTAATTAGCGAGTGTGACGGCGGACTACAGCCCGCCTCACCGACCCCGACCCCGATCCGGGCAAGGAAGAGCTGCAGAAAGGTTTGGCTCATCCCGCATAGGATGGTGAACAGGCTCCAGATCGCGGTTGCACTGGCAATGATCCAAGGCCGGTGGCCGCGCTCGGCCAAACGCGCAATGGGCAGCATCAGCACGGTGTAGAAGAGTGCAAAGGCCAGACCGGTCATCATGCCCAACTGCCAGTCAGCCAGATGCAGGTCCTTCTTGATTGGCTCGGCCAGGATGTTGATCACTTGGCGGTCGAGGAAGTTCAGGGTGTAGATGGCCAGCATCACTCCCAGCGCATAGCGGCGATAGGCCGGTGACAGGGGCTCATGGTCTAGAGCTTCGACAGGCACGGCATTTGGCGCACGCGTCGTTGATACGGCGTCGGTCATCCCAAGGTTTCCTCGCGGTCGGGCCATTATGGCCTCATCATTGAAAGGTCAGTAGAGCCGGGATAGGCCCGGCGGGCAAGCGGCCTTGACCGATAATTCGCCCTTGCCTTGACCGCGTTTCGGGGCAAGGTGCGGGGCAAACGAATGAGGAACCGATGATGTCTGATGCTTCTTTGACCCTGCGCAAGGTTTCCGGTGCTCTTGGCGCGGAGATTTCAGGCGTCGATCTGTCGACAAGCCTGTCGGATGGCATGATTGCCCAAATCCGGGCGGCCTTGGTTGAACATCAGGTGATCTTCTTTCGTGACCAGACCCTTGACCCCGCACAGCAGGTAGCCTTCGGCAGACGGTTTGGCCCCTTAAACATCCATCCCTATGTCGCGGGCATGGCCGACCATCCCGAAGTGATGGAGATCATCAAGGAGCCGTCGGACAAGACCAATTTCGGCGGCGGTTGGCATTCGGACACCAGCTTTCTGGAACGCCCGGCCATTGGCTCGATCCTCTATGCCGTAGAGCTTCCCGAGTGGGGCGGCGACACGCTGTTTGCCAGCCAAGCAGCGGCCTACGACGCCCTGACCCCGGGCCTAAAGGCGACGTTGGAGGGCCTAAATGCCGTCCATTCTGCGGGCCGCGAATATTCCTCCGCCGGTCATTCCGCCCAGAAGCGCGGCTCCATGTCCGTGGTCGAGGCCGAGGGCGCGGTCGGCGAATATATTCACCCTGTGGTGCTGACCCATCCGGAAAACGGTCGCAAGGCGCTCTACGTCAATCCGGCCTTCACGATGCGTTTCGAGGGCTGGAGTGCGCGGGAAAGCAAGCCCTTGCTCGACTTCCTGTTCGACCATTGCCGCCAAGAGGCCCGCACCTGCCGCTTTGCTTGGACCCCCGGATCGGTGGCCTTCTGGGACAATCGCTCGGTCTGGCACTATGCCCTGAACGACTATCCCGGCCAGCGCCGCCACATGCGCCGTGTGACCGTGGACCCGTCTTGACGACTTGGCGCTAGGCGGCGGGCAGTTGTGACAGGATGGTCGGGGCGTCGAAATAGTCACGCCAATAGGTGATCAGGCCATCATGGACCTCGTAGACCCCGGTCACGGGAAGTTCGACCCATTTGTCACCGAACAGGTGCCGGTCTAGGCGTTCTAGAATGACAACCGGGCCTGCCGCAGCCTCGCGCAGGACCCGAAACTCATTTTCCTTGGTCGGGCCAAAGAACGGTTCGAGCACCGCACGCACACCGGCTGGGCCATGGACGGTGCCGAGCGGCGGCGGGTTAGTATATTCGCAGGTCGCAGAGATCAGCTTGAGCGCTTCGTCATAGTTCAAGGGCTCCATGAGCGTCATGAACTGGCGGACGATTTGGAGGGGCGTTGCGGACATGTCTGGCTCCTGATTGGATCTGTTGGCCGATAGTTAGCCTCTTGTGAGGGGCTCGCAACGACCTGACAGGTTATCAAGCGTCCTCGGCGGCGGCGCTGCGAAACAGGCTTTCGGTCTCGGCATCGGCAGGGAATAGGGTTTCGATCCGCAGCTCGTCCGCCGTGACATCCTGCGCCGTGCCAAAGGTCGCGACGACCGCAAACATCGAGATTTTGACGGCCTCGATCTGCATCGTGAAGGGCATGACGGGCAGGAGGGCGGTGTCTGCGGCGGACCACAGGATGTGCGTGTCTTGCAAGGGTGCCAGATCCTCAAGTACGGCCTTCATCTCGGCCCCGGCCAAGGCTTCAGCCTCGCGCTGAGCCCGCCGCCACATCAAGGGACCGACGGCGGACCAGTTGGTGATGAACGGACGGATGCCTTGAGGATGGAAGAACAGCCGCATCAGATTGCGCTCGCCGCCGCCGACCCGATCCCAGATGTCCTCACCCAGCATGGCCCCGAGGCGGTCGAAGGGTGCGTTCGACATCCGCACATTCCACGCCCGGTCTAGGGCGACGGCAGGATAGGGCTCATGAGAGCGCAGCATCATGCGCACGGCGCTCATGACCTGTTCCATCTGGGGATCGTCTAGGGCGCGATGACGAAAGATCGGGGCAAAGCCTGCGGCGGTCAGCCAATCATTGCGGTCGCGCAAGGGCACATCGAGGGTCTCGCTGAGCTGCAAGATCATGGCGCGGCTCGGATTGGCGCGGCCAGACTCCAAGAAACTGACATGGCGCTGCGAAACGCCAGAGCTTAGGGCCAGATCAAGCTGCGAGAGATGACGCCGTTGACGCCAATCACGCAAGAGACGCGCAAAGGCGCTTTCGGCCTTAGGCTCCGGTGAAGAGATGAGATTGGCCACGATGCTGCCTCAAGGTTTGAAGCCCTCTGTCCCTCGCGCGCATACTGGGGTCAATGACTTTAGAGGTAATCGTCCGTCGTCATCGCGGCTCTAGCGATCCGGTGATCGAGGCCCTCTGAGAAATCTCGATCCAGTTTCCGGCGGGGTCCATGACCATCGAAATGCGGGCGGTGGTGCCAAGGGTTCTGGGGGCTGCCGCCTCTCGGCCGCCATGGGCCAAGGCGTGGGCGTGGTCGCTGTCTACGGCAAAGGATTGCAGGGTCAGATAGCGCCAGCCGCTGCCCTCAAAGGGCGCGTCCTGCGGGGCCTGATCGTCTTGTTCTAGCAGCACAACGCTTTCGCCAGCTTGGAAGGCCAGTCCGTCCGGGCTGTCGATCTGGGGCAGGCCCAGACCCTCGATATAGAACCGCTTTTGGGCGTCTAGGTCCCGCACCGCCAACCGCACGCCGATCTGCGTCACGCCAAGATGGCCGATGGGCACGAGGCTGACCCTGTTGCCGTCGGGGTCGGTCAGGGCCTTCGGCGCGGTCAGGCCCTCGCGGGCGATCAGCAGTTCGCGATAGCCGCTCGGCGGGGTCTGGGGCAGGGGATCGGCCAGATGGTTGATCTTCAAGACCGACCCCATCAGATCATGCCGATGCTGATCCATCCCGCGCCGGACCTTCAACAGATGGTCAAAGGGTGCGCCCGCCTCGCCCTGCCAGAAGGCCAGCATGGGCTCCAGATTATTCGTGGCGAGGCCGATATCGAACTTGGGCTTGGCGAGCTTCATCGTCGGTGGTCCTTGGCTAAGCCGACCTACCCATAGGCCAGCAGCACGTCATCTAGGGCATGTTCCAGATCGGCCACGGTTGAGCAGTGGGTTAGGCTGGAGCAGAAGGGCTTATATTGCAGCAGGGCGCTGTCGCCCGATCCCCAGCTGGCCGGATGTTCCGGGCACAGCCATATGACCCGCTTGGCCTTGGCGGCGATGTCTTGGAAAATGCCCATGGCCGGATCGCCATTGTTATTGCGGCCATCCCCGAGGATCAGCACAGTCGTGCGCTTGTCGATGGTGCTATCATATTGGCGGCTCAGATCGGTGAAGGCGCGTCCATAATCGGTGCTGCCATTGCCAACCTCGCGCAGGATCTTGTCCATCGCCGCATCAAAGGGGAGGGCTTCAAGGTCATGGTTCACATCGACCAGATGGCTCGAAAAGCAGAAGGTCTCTAGGTCCGTGACCTTCTCGCGCAGGGCATAGAGCACCAGCAGCAGGAACCGCACATAGCGGGCGACCGAGCCGGACACGTCACAGATGGTGACGATCTTAGGCTTGTCCTTGCGCTTGGTCTTCCAGATCACATCAAAGGGCACGCCGTCATTACCGGCATTGGCGCGCAGGGTGCGGCGCAGGTCGAGCTGGCCACGATTGCGGACCTTGCGGCGGCGGGCATGTTTGGCGGCCAGCTTCTTGGCCATCTTGGCGATGATCGGCTTCATCCGCTCCATATCGCTCTTGGTCAGGGCACCAAGAGAGCGGTCCATCATCACCTCGTTCATGAAGGCTTCGCTGGCCGAGCGGCCAAAGACCTCGAAACGGGCTTCGACATAGGCGCGGGCATTGCGCATCAGGGTGCTGCGCGCCTCGATCAGGGCTTCGGCGCGGGCGATCACGTGGTGGATCTTGCCGTCGTTGACCCCGCGCGCGGTGCGAATCAGCGGGGTCTCCTCGGGCGCGCCGTGGACGATGAACCACGGGTCGACCGCGATGCAGTGGCCGCCGACGCCGGGACCGGGCTGGAGGATCTTCACGCGCGGGTGGCGGTTCGCCAGGCGGATGAGTTCCCAGACATCGACGCCGAGCTTGTCGCAGATCAGCGAGAGCTCGTTGGCGAAGGCGATGTTCACGTCGCGGTAGGCGTTCTCGGTCAGCTTGGCCAATTCCGCGGTGCGGGCGTCGGTCAGGAAGATCTGCGCCGTGCAGAACGTCGCGTAGAGGTCGCGGGCCTTCTCGGCCGCGAGCGGCGTCAGCCCGCCGCAGATGCGGTCGTTGGAGACGAGCTCCTTGAGCATCTGGCCCGGCAGGATGCGTTCGGGACAGTGCGCGTAGAGCAGCCCGTCGACCTTGCGGCCGAGCTTCGCGAGCTCGGCCTCGAGCCAGCCCTTGACCTTCTCCGTCGTGCCGACCGGCGAGGTCGACTCAAGGATGATCAGGTTGCCGGCGGCCACGAACGGCGCGAGGGAGCGGGCGGCGGCTTCGACGAACGAAAGGTCCGGCTTGCGCGCGCCATCGGCGGAGACGTGGAAAGGCGTCGGCACCGCGAGGATGAACACGTCGGCCGGCGCCGGCTGGGTCGCGGCCTTGAGGTTGCCGGACTGCACCGCGGCACGGACGAGTACGTCGAGATCCGGTTCCTGGATGTGGATGCGGCCGCTATTGATCGTCTCGACGACCGAAGCGGAGACGTCGACGCCGAGGACGCGACGTCCCTTCGTCGCGAAGATGGACGCGGTCGGAAGGCCGATGTAGCCGAGGCCGAGGACGCAGAGGGAGGGCATGGTTAGATTAGGGGGCAAGCTGGCACGCGGGCAGGTGGGCAAGAGGTCGTTTCTAGAGTATCGAGTATCGAGTATGGAGTATGGGGAAAGACCGGATGATTGGCCGGGGCTTAGGGCAATTATTTCCCCGATACTCGATACTCCATACTCAATACTCTCACTTCATCCTCTGCATCCGAATACTCCAGCGGGAGACTTCTTCGAGTTCGTCGAGAGGAATGGGTATTTCCGCGATATGATGAGCACCCGCTAGGAAGACGGAGAGCGCTTCGGGGTGGCCTTTGCCTTGAGTTATGCCGCCGAACCAGACGCTCAGCATGTTGGCGCCCGGCAGATTTCGCGAATAAAGTTTGCGCCAATTATCGATCTCCGCGGACCAGCCTTCGCCGGAGACGGCGATACGTTCCTTGGGCAGGTGCGCCGGGAGATCGGTGCGGTAGTTGAGCGTAGCGACGTCGCCGTTCGCGAAAGACAGTTCGAAGCACCCGCCGTCCTGGCCATCGAGGTCGCGTGAGAGACAACGGACCGAGGCGATCGCACTGCCGGACAGGAAGCGGAGGAGGTCCACGAAATGGCAGGCCTCGCCGACGATCCGTCCCCCGCCCTGCTGAGGGTCGAGCGTCCAATGATCGGCGGGCAGGCGGCCCGCGTTGACGTCGATCGTGAAACGCCGCGGGCCTGACTTCGCGGCGAGCGCGGCACGCAGATGAACGGCGAGCGAGGCGAAGCGGCGATTAAAGCCCACGGCGAGATAGCCGAAGGAAGAACGGGCGACGGCCATCGTGGCGTCGAGGTCGGGCTCGGTGAGCGCGAGCGGTTTCTCGACCCAGACGTGCTTGTTGGCCCGGAGCGCCGCGCGGGCGAGACTGCCATGTTCGTCGTGGCGGGTCGCGATGAAGAGTGTCTCGACCCCGGCGTGATCAAGCACCGCGGTCACATCGGTGGTCGCCGTCGCGGCAGGACCAGCCAGCAGCTTCGCGGAAAGCCCGTTGGCGGAAGCGAAGACGGAAGGCGACGAACCTTGGCGACGGAGTTCCGGCACCAAGACGCGGGAAGCAAAATTGCCGCAACCGATGACGCCGATGCCGCCGGCGGTACGGGTATCCCAATCCGCACCCGGCAGCGTCCGGGCCAGCGACTCGTTCGGGACGGCGTATTCGATGAGCAGGCCGTAGGCGCCGGGACGGCGGAGGTCGTCGTAGATCTGCGGTGCGGCGGAAAACGGATGGCGCGAAGTGAGCAGCGGGGCGACGTCGAGCGCACCGGAAGCCATCAGCGCGAGAACTTCGTCGAAGTTGGCGCGAGCCGAAGAAGGGTCGGCCGGATCCGCCGAACCGTAGGAGCGTGAGACCTGGAACGTCACCTCGTTCTCATAGAAGTCGGCGCGGTTCAGCGAAAGGCCCGTGACGCCGACGAGGACGACGCGACCGCGGCGACGGCAGAGTCGGGCGGCTTGGTTGACCGGTTCGTCCGAGGAAGTGCTGGCCGTGATGAGCACGCCGGCCGCGC
>CALFYB010000116.1 GCA_937952995.1 uncultured Caulobacteraceae bacterium | reverse complement strand
TCTCGACCTTGATGCGGGTGCCTTGGGTGACGGTGATATCGACAATCTCGGCAAAATAACCGGAATGGCTGAAATAGAAGCCAAAGCCTCGGCCCCTGCCCTCGGCTGCCTTGGTCCGCCCGGTCCATCCGGCCATGGCGCAGACCTTGTCGATGACGCCGCGCGCGCGTCCGGTGTCGAACACGGGGCCGCGGTCATAGAGGGGTACAGCTCGCGCGGCACCCAGGGTGCGCCGCATGAGCTCTGGCAGGTCCATGCCGCCCGCCTCTGCGACCTCATCGAGGAAGCCTTGGAAGACGAAGGCCATGGCGTTTGAGGTCGGCGCGCGCAAATAGCCCGTCGGCATGTTGGTTGGGACCATGGACTGACTGAACAGCACATTGCTCACGAACTTTGCCGGGAACTCCGCCGGGTTCATGTCGCCCGCCCGCACCGGCTTGCCCTGATCGCTTGGCGTGACGAAATGATCTTTCAGGGCGATGATCGCTCCGTTCGCGTCCAGTCCGGCCTCAAACTGGTGCCAGCCCGCTGGGCGGTAGAAGCCATGCTGCATGTCGTCCGCACGGTTATAGATCAGCTTGACCGGACGGCCGGGCAGGGCCTTGGCGATCTGGGCGACCTGAACCATGTAGTCGTTCATCAAACGCCGTCCAAAGCCGCCACCGGCCTTGGTGATGTGAACCGTGATGGCGTCTGGCGCGAGGCCAAGGACCTGGCCGACCATCCTGCCGCCCGCCGCCGGTGTTTGGCTTGGGGCCCAGATCTCGATCTTGCCGTCACTAAAGTGGGCCGTGCAGTTTTGCGGTTCCAAGGTCGCATGGGCGATGAAGGGATAGCTGTAGCGGGCCGAGACGGTTTTGGCGGCGCTGGCCATCGCTGCGGCGGCGTCACCGATCTTGACCAAATCCTTCTGGGGCGCGGTCTTATGCAGCGCGGCAGCCGCCTGCTCATAGCCCGCCGTAGAAAAGCCGGTCAGGCCGTCTGTCTTCCACTGAGCCTTAAGGGTTTGACGCGCCTTGTTAGCTGTCCACCAACTGTTGGCGACGATGGCGACAGCATCTGCCGGGCCTGCAGGATTGATGCCGCTATTGAGCGGGACAATCGCGATAATGCCGGGCAGGGCCTTGGTTGCGGCCTCATCCATCGAGGCCAGTGTACCGCCAAAGACGGGGCAAAGCTCGATCGCGGCATAGACCATGCCGGGCAGGCTGACATCGATGCCGAACAGGGGCTTGCCCTTGACGACGGCAGGGGTGTCGACGCCGGGAATGGATCGGCCAATGATCTTGAAGTCCGAGGCAGACTTGAGCGGCACGCTGGCCAGGCTCGGAGAGGGTTGGCCTGCAGCCTGCTCGATGAAGGCGCTGTAGGGGGCCGAGCGTCCGCTGGCCTTATGGTGGATGTGGCCCGAGGCGGTGGTCAGGCTTGCGGCCTCGACCGACCAGGCCTTTGCAGCGGCTTGAACCAGCATCTGACGCGCCGCCGCACCGACTTGGCGCATGGGCATCCAGTTGACGGGGGTCGAGCGACTGCCGCCTGCTGATTGCGGGCCATAGAGGGCTTCATTGGCGAGCGTCGGCTCGATGGTCACTTGCGACCAGTCTACGTCCAGTTCCTCGGCGATCAGCATGGGCAGCATGGTGCGGATGCCCTGACCGATTTCGGGGTTCTTGGAGCCGATGGTCACGCGATTATCGGCATCAATGCGGATAAAGGCATTGAGCACGACCGGCTTGGCCTTGGTGCCCGCAGCCAGCGCCATATCGGCGGTGAAGGTCACGGCGGTGCCCGCAGCAAGGGCGACGGTGAGAAAGGCGCGGCGGTTCAAGGTCGAGGGGCGGGTCATGCCTTTGCTCCCTCTGGACCAGCGGCAGCAGCCGACTGGATCGCCTTGCGGATGCGCAGATAGGTGGCGCAGCGGCAGAGGTTGCCTCGCATGGCGGCATCGATGGCGGCGGCATCAGGCTTGGGCTGGGCGGTCAAGAGGGCGGTGGCCGACATGATCTGTCCGGCTTGGCAGTAGCCGCACTGCGGAACGTCCAGCTCGACCCAGGCCTCGGTCACTCGCTTGCCGACCGGCGTAGCGGCGACATGTTCGATGGTCGTCACATGCTTGCCCGCCGCCGCGCTGATCGGGGTCATGCAGGCGCGGACCGTCTTGCCGTCAATCATCACCGTACAGGCCCCGCAAAGGCCCGCGCCGCAGCCGAACTTGGTGCCGGGAAGGCCGAGGTCTTCGCGCAGGACCCAGAGCAGGGGTTTTTCCAGATCTGCGGAAACGGTCCGCTTGGCATCATTGACGGTCAACTGCACAGCCATGGGCGATCATCCTGTCCTAATGTTTCGATGCGAAGTCGAACCTTCTGTGTTCGTAACATAGGCCGTGATCACCGTCATCGCCAACAGGCGACATTTGCGGTCTGAGCAGCAGGGTTCTATAGACGCGGTTCTTGTTTCTGTTGCGCTGCTCCGGCGGCTTGAGGCCTTTGCATGTCACGCATTCTGATCACGTCGGCTCTGCCCTATATTAATGGCATCAAGCATCTGGGCAATCTGGCCGGATCGATGTTGCCAGCCGATGTCTTTGCGCGGTTCCAGCGGGCCCAAGGGCGCGACACGCTGTTCATCTGCGCGACCGACGAGCATGGTACTCCGGCAGAGCTAGCCGCAGCGGCGGCGGGGCAGGATGTGGCCGATTACTGCGCCGAGCAGCACCAACTGCAAAAGGACATCGCCCTTCGGTTTGGCCTGTCCTTCGACTGGTTCGGACGCTCATCGTCCCATCAGAACCGTGACCTGACCCAGCATTTCGCCTCGGTCCTCGAGGGCCAAGGCCTGATCGAGGAGCGGGTGGATCAGATGATCTATTCGCTCGCGGATAAGCGGTTCTTGCCCGACCGCTATGTCGAGGGCACCTGTCCCAAATGCGCCTTTGAAAAGGCCCGAGGCGATCAGTGCGACAATTGCGGATCGCTGTTAGACCCAACCGACCTGATCAATCCCTATTCGACCATTTCCGGTTCGCGCGACATTGAGGTCCGCGACACGCGCCACCTCTATCTGCTGCAAAGCAAGATGCAGGATCGGCTGCGGACCTGGATCGATGGGCGCAAGGACTGGCCGCAACTGGCTAAATCGATTGCCAACAAGCATCTGGACGAGGGCTTGATCGACCGGGGCATCACCCGCGACCTGGTCTGGGGTGTGCCGGTGGCCAAGGACGGCGTGGCGCGTCCCGGCTTTGAAAACAAGGTCTTCTATGTCTGGTTCGATGCCCCCGTCGAATATATCGCGGCGACGCAAGAGTGGGCCGATGCCACGGGGGGCGACTGGAAGGGCTGGTGGCGCACCGATGCCGGAGCCGACGACGTTCGCTATGTCGAGTTCATGGGCAAGGATAATGTCGCCTTCCACACGGTCAGCTTCCCCGCGACCCTGCTGGGCTCGGGCGAGCCTTGGAAGCTGGTGGACCAACTCAAGGCCTTTAACTGGCTGAATTGGTATGGCGGCAAGTTCTCGACCTCCAACCGCCGCGGCGTGTTCATGGATGCGGCGCTCGACCTGCTGCCGCCAGACCTGTGGCGCTGGTACCTGATCGCCAACGCGCCTGAAGGCTCAGACACGGCCTTTACCTGGGAGCAGTTCCAGTCAGCGGTGAACAGAGACCTCGCCGATGTGCTGGGCAATTTCGTCAACCGGATCTTGAAGTTCAACGAGACCAAGATGGACGGCACGGTTCCCGACGGCGGTGAGCCCGGCGAGCTTGAAATCGCGCTGCTTGCGTCGGTGCAGGAAAAGATTGCGGCCCTGACGGACAATCTCGAAGCCTTGGAATATCGCAAGGCCGCGCAGGATCTGCGGGCCCTATGGGTGGCGGGGAACGAGTACCTACAGGTCGCAGCCCCGTGGACCGCCATCAAGACGGATCGGGATCGGGCCGCCGTCGTCGTGCGCACGGCGATCAATCTCGTTGCACTCTATGCCCGCCTCTCGGCCCCGTTCATTCCGTTCTCTGCGGCAATCATTGCAGAGGCTGTAGGCGAGGCGGGGGTGACGGCGTGGCCTTCCTCGACCGACGCCACCCTACTCGATAGCCTGCCACGCGGCCGCAGCGTGAAAGCGCCAGAGGTTCTGTTCAGGAAGATTGAAGATGATCAGGTCGCCGCTTGGACCGAGCAATTCGGTGGGGTCGAGGCTTAAATATCGATAAAATACGGGTTTGAAATGAATTAATGACAGGCATTTTGCGATCCTAAATCTTAAATGATAGTGTTAATTACTATATTATAAATCATCTTTATTAGGGATAGCGAGTAGTATAGGCTCTCACAATAGGCATGGGGCAATTGCGAACCGCCTTTCGATTGTGGAGTGAGCGATGTTGCGCCGTTGGACCGTGCTTTATGTCATCTCGCTGATCGTTGGTGTGGCGATCTTAGGGAGCGCGGTGGTTCCCATTTCAGCGACGGCCGAGTCCGTGCCCATCCCCATGACCCCCGAGCGCTTTATCGAGCGCTATGAGGCATCCAAGCAGGGGGCCTCTATTGCAAGAGTTGAGGCCTATGGCCAACAGGCTTTGAAATTGAAGGGGACCGAGCGCCTGACGCGGCTGCTTGACGTTGTCGATGTCTTGCAGGGTCTTCAGGTGCCTGAGGCCTATGAAAAATGGTACAATATTTCAAATAAGATCGCAATTGATGAGAAACAAGATAGATTTATTGCAATTTTTTCTCTAATTAGATTAGAAGAAGAATATTTTTCTCACGATGGTGATTTTAAATATTACGATTTAATCAATAAGTACAC
>CALFYB010000115.1 GCA_937952995.1 uncultured Caulobacteraceae bacterium | reverse complement strand
AATCCATCCAGTGGATCCCCGCCTTCGCGGGGATGCAACCCCCTCACCCAACCCTCTCCCCCAAGGGGGCGAGGGCTTATCCACGCTTAGCCGTCTCCCTGAGGGAGAGGGTTGGGTGAGGGCCTTGTTTTGTTTCACGCCTCCCATCGGCGGGGGGATGACTACCCTCAACCGATTCTCGGCTCGACCCACGATTCTCGGGCGGAGAGCGAAAATCCCTGTGGACAAGGGCGCGGACCTCAAATTATTTCCACGATTTACGCGTGTAAAAACTATCTTATAAGTCACTGATTGGGTTGAAAAAATCTGTGTCAGGTGCTTTCGAGTAGGGGTTCAGTCGGGTCTGTCATTGACCGAAGCAGTTGCCCGGCGGCGCTGGGACTGACATATAGACGTCATAAGACGGACTGCGGTCTGGACCTCAAGTGGGTTCGGCCACCGGTATCAAGGCCTTAGAGAGATCGGGTTTTGGCATCGACTACAGGGGGGCGCACTGGCCCTCGCCGTACAGGATTAGACAGTTTTGACCCTTGTAACTGACGCTCGCGCTGATCTGCGCGCGCTGGTCATGGCCGCATCTTTGGGATCGGCTTTCG
Source organism: uncultured Caulobacteraceae bacterium (assembly GCA_937952995.1). Taxonomy (GTDB): domain Bacteria; phylum Pseudomonadota; class Alphaproteobacteria; order Caulobacterales; family Caulobacteraceae; genus CAISGS01. The sequence continues at coordinate 4,210 of CALFYB010000115.1, read as the reverse complement.
GATTAGCGCTCGGTGGCCTTTACCTCGCAGGTGGGCTGGCACAAACGGCTTCCAGCCATGCCAAGATCGAACGCCTTGCTGATGCCGCATCGTCGGGCTTTTCAGACACAGCATTGACCGAGCAGGCCGGAATGGCCGATGCCGGTGCCTTGCAAATTGCACGCCGTCACGACCGCAATTTCGTGGCTACAGACGTTGACCAAGAGCGTCAGGCGGCTCTGTTCGCGCTGCGGCTAGAGCGCCGTTCAACGACCGATAGCCGCTCTCAAGGCCGCATCGACGCGCGCGGCCTGCTGATGCGGGCCAGCTATAGCGAAACGACCCGGCTGAGCCTGCCGCCTCTGCGCGGGGGCCGGTTTAACGCCCTGACCGGCGCGCGGGATTTGGATTGCCTCACTCAAGCGGTCTATTACGAAGCGCGCGGCGAGACCCCCTCAGGTCAAGCCGCTGTCGCTCAAGTCGTGCTCAACCGCCTGCGCCATCCAGCCTTCCCCAAGACCATCTGCGGCGTCGTGTTCCAACGCGCTGATCATCGCGGCGGTTGTCAATTTAGCTTTGCTTGCGACGGCTCTATGCGCCTGCCGCTGGACCGGGCGGCTTGGCACCGGGCGGAGCGCGTCGCTTCGCGAGCCCTTGACGGCGTGACCGTGTCTCAGGTCGGCAAGGCAACGCACTTCCACACCACGTCTGTGTCACCAGAGTGGGGTGCAAAGCTGCTTCGCGTGGCTCAGGTCGGCCTGCACATCTTCTATCGCTTTGGCAGCGGGACCTATGTTCCAGCCTTGCCGATCAATGGACCTGGCCTTGCGGCTCCGGCCTTGGATGCAGCCAATCAGGCGGTCTATGCCAGCCTCTTGCCGCAAGCGGCTCAGATTGATGCAGCGGTGCACAAGGTTGTCGGCCTTGAAGCGGGTCCTGAAAGCACCGTCACGGCTCCTAAGGCTGCGGCTCCTCGGCAGATATCGCCTTTCGAGGTTGATCGTGCTGGGGTCACTGAAACCTCGGCCCTGACGGGTAAGACGCTTCAGAGCCAGCCGTCAGCCGCGTCAGGTGCCTAACCGTCCCAGAGGGTCGTGAGGGCGGCGATGTCTGGACGTACCCGCTCGAGCGGGGCGTCCTTGGCCGTGCCGATATAGATAAAGCCGGCAACGCGCTCGCCCGGTGCCAAACCGAGTAGGGCGCAAGCCTTGGGGTCATAGGCGTACCAGTCTGTGATCCAGTTGGCCCCAAAACCCGCCGCTGACGCCGCATTGACGAGGGTCGAGCAGACCGCGCCAGCCGACAAGACCTGTTCCCACTCTGGGATCTTTTCACCCGTCACGTGCGAGACTACGGCCACCGCGAGGGGCGGGGTGTTGAGCTTGACCAGCGCCCCGGTGGCCTTTTCGGCGTCAGGACGCTCAGCCGCGACGGCCGCAAGCCGTTCAGAAAAGCGGGCCTTGGCGTCACCTTCCAGAACGATGAAGCGCCAAGGAAACAGCTTGCCATGGTCGCTGACCCGCGCGGCAATGCGCAGCAGATCGCCTAGGGTCGCGGCATCTGGCCCTGGGGCCATCAGCGCCGACGCAGAGGCTGACCGGCGCAAGGCCAAGAAGGCAAGGACAGCGTCGTTGCGGTCGCCCAGCGGCAGGGGTGCACCAAATTCAGGGGCCTGTGGCAGGTTCAAGGACATGGCGGGCAACTTTCTCTGCTTCGAGGCGCGATGGTTCTAGCTATAAACCCTTAGAGCCAACGGCAATGGGCCAAATGATGAGGGGTTGCGTTCATGGTGGATAAACCCAACTGGATGAGCCCCAAGGGACCGGCTTGGCAAAGGCTGGCCCATCGACCGCTCTATGAGAACCCTTGGATCACCCTCGATGAGTTTGACGCCGTCGCGCCAACCGGTGCCAAGGCGCTCTATGGATTGGTCGGGATGAAGAACCTCGCCATCGGAATATTACCCCTACATTCTGACGGTACTGTGACACTGGTCGGACAACATCGTTTTGCGCTGGGTACCTATTCTTGGGAGATACCCGAGGGCGGCGGACCCAAGGATATTGACCCACTGATCTCGGCCAAGCGCGAACTGCGCGAGGAGGCGGGGCTAGAGGCGCAAGAGTGGCGTCAGGTACTGGAATTTGACGTCTCGAACTCTGTTACGGACGAGCGCGGCCTTGGCTTCTTGGCCATCGATCTGTCGCCTGTGCCCGTAGAGCCCGATGAAACCGAGGTCTTTGCCATGGCGCGGGTACCCTTCAAGGAGGCCCTGTCCGTCGCGCTGGCGGGTCATATGCGTGATTTGATAACCCTCGCCATGTTACTCCGCGCTCACCATATGGCCGTCAATGGCGAGATCAGGCGCGACTTGGCAGAACTTATGCTAGGATGAACCGCTCGTTGGAACCGGATTGAGGAGCAGGATCGATGCCAAACCGTTTGGAAGTCGTGTCAGCGCACACTGTCCCGTCCGTCTGGGCTGCCTTGCGTAACGAGGCGGCGCACCTCGCCAAGACCGAGCCGACCCTTGGTTCGATGCTCAATGCCGTGGTGCTCAAGCACGATAATTTGGCCTCGGCCCTGTCCTATCAATTGGCGCGCAAGCTGAGCGACGAAGAGCTGCGTGCCATGAGCATGCGGGAAATTGTCGAAGAAGCCTTTGCCGCTGATCCCAGTCTCGTCACCAGCGCCGAAGCCGACCTGCGCGCCGTTTTCGAGCGTGATCCGGCCTGTAAGGGCTATGTGCAGCCGTTCCTGTTCTTCAAAGGCTTCCAAGCCCTGCAAACCTACCGCGTGGCCCATTGGCTCTATGGGCAGGGGCGTGACACCCTGGCCTTCTATCTTCAGAGCCGCTGTTCAGAACTGTTTCAAGTCGACATCCATCCGGGCGCGGTGATCGGATCGGGCGTGTTCTTTGACCACGGGACCGGCATCGTCATCGGTGAGACCGCAGTCGTTGGCGATGAGGTCTCGATGCTGCATGGCGTGACCTTGGGCGGCACCGGCGCGGAACGCGGGGATCGTCACCCCAAGATCGGCCGCGGCGTGCTGCTGGGCGCGGGCGCAAAGGTGCTCGGTAATATCCATGTCGGCGACTATGCCAAGGTCGCGTCCGGTTCGGTGGTGCTCAAGCCCGTTCCGCCCCATTGTACAGCGGCGGGCGTTCCGGCCCGTCTGGTCAACTGCCCAACCGGCGACGAGCCCGCGCGGACCATGGACCATACCCTAGCTGAAGCTGTGTACGACTACGTGATTTAGCCAAGTGGGGGTTGCTCTGAGCGCGTATGGCGCTAGGGTCCGCTCAAGACTGAACACCCGTTTCTAACCGCAGGAGGTCCCATCATGGACGCCAAAGCTATGGCCCGTATCGAGGCCCACCTGAAGTCCACCTTCGCCAATGCCACGGTGAACCTGAAGGCTCGCCCAAAGCAAAAGGACTCCGCCGAGGTCTATGTCGGTGATGAATTTATCGGCGTTGTGTTCGAAGATGAGGACGAAGACGGCTCTTACATGTTCGAAATGGCCATCTTGGCCGAAGATCTGAACGGCTAAATGCAAATGGCGGAGGGCTCTCACCCCCCGCCATTCTTTTGAATGGGCGGTGCTTTAGAGAACGCCCAGCATCTCAGCCACCAGCGGGTGGCGGACAATATCGACATCGGCAAGCCTGACGACCGCGACGCTGTCCAGCACCTCGAAGCGATTGGCGACCTCGGCTAGGCCCGAGACGCCCGGCAAAAGGTCCGATTGGTTCGGGTCACCCGTCACCACCATGGTCGAATGCCAGCCCAGCCGGGTCAGCAGCATCTTCAGTTGAGCATAGGTGCAGTTCTGCGCCTCATCCATGACCACGAAGGCATTGTTCAGGGTGCGGCCGCGCATGAAGGCCAGCGGCGCAATCTCGATCCGCTTTTCCTCCATCAGCTTCTGCACCTGCTTTTGCGGCAGGAAATCATTCAGCGCGTCGTAGAGCGGCTGCATGTAGGGGTCGACCTTGTCCTTCATGTCGCCGGGCAGGAAGCCAAGCCGCTCGCCCGCCTCGACAGCGGGGCGGGACAGGATGATCTTGTCCACATGGCCGCCGATCAGCATCGTGACGCCCACGGCAACCGCAAGATAGGTCTTGCCCGTGCCGGCAGGGCCGATGCCAAAGCCCATCTCGTGGGTGAACAGGTTTGCGACATAGGCCTTTTGCGCCTCAGTCCGCGCCTCGACCCCCTTTTTGCGG
>CALFYB010000114.1 GCA_937952995.1 uncultured Caulobacteraceae bacterium | reverse complement strand
GGCTAATTTATTTGGGGCCCTGGAATTTTCGGTAGCGACAAAGGAGGCCGGGATTCAGCCCATTGTTGGCTGTGCTCTCCCCATTACCGGTATTGGTGGAAAGTCTCCGGAGCGTTGGGCCAAGACTCCAACCCTGGTTCTCCTCGCCCAGTCTGAAGCCGGTTATCTCAACCTGTCTGTCTTGTCGTCGGAAGCCTATCTTCTGGCCGAGGCTACTGAAGAGCCTGCCATAGCCTGGTCAAGGCTCGCGGAATTGTCTGAGGGCCTGATATTGCTCTCTGGTGGGCCTGACGGTCCGGTAGACCCGCTATTTGCAGCCGGCAAGGTCGAGGAAGGCAATGCGGCCTTAAGTGAAATGGCGCATGTCTTTGGTGACCGGTTTTATATCGAACTCCAGCGACACGGCATGGCCAGCCAGGCCAGGAGTGAGCCGGGTCTCGTGGCCCATGCCTATGCACATGACATTCCATTGGTTGCGACAAATGACGTCTATTTCGCGGAGTCATCTCTCTACAGCGCCCATGAGGCCCTTCTCTGTATCTCTGATGGGGCGTTTATAGGTCAAGAGGACCGCCGCAAGGTTACTGATAATCACTGGTTCAAGTCCGTAAGAGATATGCGGGCGCTGTTCTCGGATCTCCCGGAAGCTTGTAACAACACCCTGGATATTGCCCGCCGCTGCGCCTTCATGGTCCTGAAGCGAGATCCAATTCTGCCGCGGTTTCCGACGGCCGAAGGACGTACCGAGGCTGATGAACTGGCCGCCCTGGGTCTGGTGATCGAGAGCTTTGGTCCGGGTGCCATTCTGGTGCGCGAAACCCCGGCCATGCTGGGCGAGACCTATGTCCACGGTCTGATCCGCGACATTGCCGATGATCTGGCGGAAAATGGTCAGGCCTTGGCCTTGAGCGAACGGTTGGCCGATGTCTGCTCGACCATGGCTTGCCATGGTTCGGTACGGGCGGGGCGCAGGCTGACGGCCACCGAGATGAACGCCCTCTTGCGGCAGATGGAGGCTACGCCCCATTCCGGCCAATGCAACCACGGCCGCCCCACCTATGTGGAGCTGAAACTGGCCGATATTGAGAAGCTGTTTGGGCGGCGGTAGGGCGGTAAAACAAGGCCCTCACCCAACCCTCTCCCACAGGGAGAGGGCTAAGAACGATAAAGCCCTTTCCCCCCTTGAGGGGGAGAGGGTTGGGAGAGGGGGGTGTTGATCCACGGACATCTCACGCTCTGCATGATCCTAGAGGGCCGTTCTCAGTCTGTAGGTAAGGGTCTGGGTCCCCGCCTTCGCGGGGAACTCGGGTGTGGAGGGTAAACAAGGCCCCCTTCGGCGCTGCGCGCCACTTCCCCCAGAGGGGCGTTAATTCAATGAAATCAATGATTTTAATTCGTCTAACTCAAAAGACGTCCCATTGGTTTCTACTGGTTGGTATGTCGATTGTATAACTGCTCCGGCAGGATTTGACCACTTCGAGCCGTCTTGCCTCTCTCGCGATCCCAACACCGCGCCCCGCTCGGTAGACGATCACTAGAGGGAATGGCTTCTAGGTTGATTCAATGCGCATCTTTGCTGTCGCGATATTCCGCGACCTGCTCCTAACCGAGCTGCGCGTCTTCCAAGAGACCAACGGGACCGACCCGGAGCCCGCCGAACTTTTCGACCTGGCATTTAAGCGGTTCTCCGATCCGGCGGTAACGGACAATGCCGACGGGCGCTGGACGGGGACGTATGGCCGCGCGCAGTTCCTAGCGCGCACCCGCAATACCCTGCGACGCCTCCGCGATGGTCGGCTCGCCCGTACCGGCCTCTATAGCATCGAGACCGAGGCAGGGCGCGACGAGGCCCTAGCCTGCCGTGCCAAGCGCAGCGCGGATATGGCCCCGATATTGGCGGCACCTTTTACCCTCGGACCTTCAACCGGCATTGTCGCCCAATCTTATGTTTGGATGGATATGACCAAGATACCAAAGCGCGACATCCTTTATGGTCGCCACCTTTACCGCAGTTTCTTATCGGCGACCGTTTCCCCCGGAGGCCTTGGCAAGTCGTCGCTGGTGATGGCCGAGGCCTTGGCGATGGTTACAGGGCGCGACCTTTTAGGCGAGCAGTCCAAGCGGCCAGTCTCAGTCTGGTACTGGAACGGCGAAGACCCGATGGACGAATTGCAGCGGCGCTTCGCTGCGGCGACGAAACACTATGGGATCAAGGAGGAGGATTTAGGCGGGCGTCTGTTCGTCGGATCGGGACGTGATACCGAAGTCATTATCGCCCGCGAGGATCGGGGCGGCGTTCAGATCAACACGTTGGTGGTTGATCAGCTGATCCAACAGGTAAAAGCGAACAAGATCGACGTAATCATCATCGACCCGTTCGTGGCCTCCCACTCGGTCTCGGAGAACGACAACACTAAAATCGAGTTGGTGGTTAAGCAGTGGATGCGGGTCGCCGAGGAAGGCGGCTGCGCGGTCGAACTCGTCCACCATACGCGCAAGCCTTACATGGGCGCAGTAGAGACCACGGTCGATGATGCGCGCGGCGCTGGGGCACTCTTAGCGAAAGCGCGGACGGCACGGGTCCTCAACGGTATGAGCAAAACCGAGGCCGAAGAGCTAGGCATCGAGCCCGATGATCGGTTCCAATATTTCCGGGTCGATAACGGCAAGTCCAACATGGAGCGCCGCACCGCAGCCTCTAAGTGGCGGCAAATGAAAAGCGTCACTCTTAACAACGGCAAGATTAACGCGGAGGGGGATAGCGTCGGCGTGGCGACCCCGTGGGCCCTTCCGTCTGCCTTTAACGGTGTCACTGCCGAGCAGCTCGACCGGGTGATCCGTGGCGACTTCTCAGCCCTCGGCGGCTGATCGGTTCGCCGCGCTCCGCATCGCAGCAGCGAAGGAGCAGGTCCGGCGCCGCCGCGGGCGCATCAGCTTGGCT
>CALFYB010000113.1 GCA_937952995.1 uncultured Caulobacteraceae bacterium | reverse complement strand
AGAAGCTTCTAGAACCGTCCGACGACTGGCCCTCATCTGGATCCCCGCCTTCGCGGGGAACTCGGCCGATAAAGTGGGGAACACCCTCGTCCTTCGACGGGCTCAGGATGAGGATAATTGAGGGTGCGGGATGCACCCCCTCACCCAACCCTCTCCCACAGGGAGAGGGCCTAAGTGAGAGCGACTTCTCAATTTCCAGCCACCGCGATTCGTCTCTAGACGGCGTCGTCAGCCTCAGGATCGGGCTTGGCCGCAGCGGCCGGAGCCTTGCGGCGCCGCAGATTTTGCCGCAAGGCCACGGCCAAACGGGCCTCGCGCTCGGCTTTTGCAGAACTTCCTGCAGGGGTCTGGCGTTTGGTTTCACTCGGCTTTTCGGTCATACCCCCTGAGGTGGATGTCCTTTCCTTCACGGTCAAGTCGATTTTCGCTTCACCTTCTCTCAGTCATTCGCTAGAACCCGCCCCTCTTAGCCGCCGTAGCTCAGTGGTAGAGCGCATCATTGGTAATGCTGAGGTCGGCAGTTCAATCCTGCCCGGCGGCACCAGCGGTCCCTCAGTCCGAAAGGATTGAGGGACCACCAATTCCCCTCCCCGTAAATTCATCAGACCAGTGCCCCTAGACAGGCCATGGATTTCCGGTCACTTGGCAGCCATGCGCTTTCGATCCTTGGATTCCTTGCGGGGCCTAGCGGCCCTTGCCGTGGTCTTTCACCACTGCTTTTTGACGCTGCCTGCCAGCGCCTATGGCCGAGGTGAGGTCGCGTGGTGGTTTGCAGTTACGCCCCTTCGTCTTTTGATCGATGGGCCAGGCGCTGTGCTGTTGTTCTTTGTTTTGAGCGGGTTTGTGCTGGCCGCCTCCATCGAGGCCGGCCAAAAGCACGAGACCACAGGCTTTCACTATGGACGCTTTGCCGCCAAGCGGTTCTTGCGGATCTATCCCCCTTTTGCGGCCATTATCTTAGCGTCTGCGGGGCTTTATCTGCTTGTCCAGCCGACGCCCGTCGAGGGCCTCAGCGGCTGGTTCAACCATCAGTCCTGGGCCTATCCGGTAACGCCGCAACTGGTCTTAGGGCATCTGCTGATGACCGATCAACATCGCGATATGAGCCTGATGAAT
>CALFYB010000112.1 GCA_937952995.1 uncultured Caulobacteraceae bacterium | reverse complement strand
CCCCCTCACCCAACCCTCTCCCCCAAGGGGGCGAGGGCTTATCCGTTCTTGCTTAGCCCTCTCCCTGTGGGAGAGGGTTGGGTGAGGGCCTTGTTTCCCCTAAGCGATATTGATCCAAGCGGCCTTGGATTGCATGTAGCCCGCTAGACATTCCATCGACTTATCGCGGGTATTGCCCGACTGCTTGTAGCCGCCAAAGGGCTGGGTCATGTCGCCGTCGCCGAAGCAGTTGACCCAGACGACGCCCGCCTCGATGGCCTTGATCATGCGGTGGGCGCGGCCAAGGTCTGAGGTCCAGACGCTGGCGGCGAGGCCATAGATGGAATCATTGGCCATTTGCAGAGCCTGCGCCTCCGTCTCGAACGACAGCAGCGAGGCCACGGGGCCGAAGATCTCTTCCTTGGCGATGGTCATGTCTTGCGTCACACCGGTAAAGAGGGTCGGTGTGACATAGGCGCCGCCCGGCAGGCTCTCGACCTCGGTGCCGCCGAAGGCCAGATGGGCCCCCTCGGCCTTGCCCTTTTCGATCCAGCCTAGAACATCGCGCTGCTGAGCGCGTGAGACCATGGGGCCGAGCGTGGTGCTGGGGTCCATCGGATCGCCTGCCCTGTAGAGCTCGGCTGCGCGCTTGGTGAAGCGAGCGATGAATTCGTCATGGATGTCGGCATGGACCAGCAGGCGCGAGCCCGCATTACAGACCTGTCCGGCATTGTCGAAAATGCCGCCGATGGCCCCGTCGACGGCGGCGTCGAGATCGGCCAGATCGGGCATGAAGATCTGCGGGCTCTTGCCGCCGGTCTCGAGGCTGACGCGCTTGAGGTTGGACTGACCGGCATAGATCATCAGTTGCTTGCCCACGGCGGTCGAGCCGGTGAAGCTGATCTTGGCTACGTCTTGATGCAGGGCCAGCGCCTTGCCCGCCTCTTGGCCCCGGCCATTGACGACATTGAACACGCCTTCAGGACCGCCAGCCTCGACAAACAGCTGCGCCAGTTTCAGGCAGCTTAGCGGGGCTTGCTGAGCGGGTTTCAGGACCACGCAGTTCCCGGCGGCCAAGGCGGGCGCGATCTTCCATGTCGCCATCAGGAGGGGGTAGTTCCAAGAGGAGATAGCCCC
>CALFYB010000111.1 GCA_937952995.1 uncultured Caulobacteraceae bacterium | reverse complement strand
CGACCAAGCCGCTGGCGGAGGCCTATGATAAGAACCTGCGCGACTATCGCGACACCGTCCCGCATCTGTTCGATGCCAATGGCTTTGTAATCCTGTCCAATGGCGTCGAGGCGGTAATGGGGGCCAGCCATGCGCCCTATGATGTCTATGCACCATGGAAACGGTTGGTAGAGGACGGGCCAGAAAGTGTCGGGCTAGAAACCTTGCTGCAGGGGACCTGCGAGCCTGCAAGGTTCCTCGACCTGATCGAGAACTTCCTTCTGTTCGACGAGGCGCGGGGCGGTCTTCGCAAGGTGGTCGGCAAATATCATCAGGTCTTGGGCGTCAATCGTGCCATCGAAGCCGTGCGACGGGTTCAGGACAATCAAGGCCGACTGGGCGTGTTTTGGCATACCCAAGGCTCGGGCAAGAGCCTGTCTATGGTGATGTTCGCTGAGAAGGTTTTGCGGCAACTGGGCGGCAACTATACCTTTATCGTGGTCACGGACCGCACCGAGTTGGACGACCAGATCGCAGGGCAGTTCGCCTCCGTCGGGGCGCTGACCAAGGATATTCATGAGGCGCAGGCGGGTAGCCGAGCGCATCTGCAAGAATTGCTGGGTGGCAATGAGCGTTATGTCTTCACCCTGATCCAGAAGTTTTCGACGGCAGACCGCGAGCCGATGCCGGTGCTGTCGGAACGTTCTGACATCATCGTCATTACCGACGAGGCGCACCGCAGCCAGTACGATCAGTTGGCCGCCAATATGCGGGCCGCCCTGCCCAATGCCGCCTTTATCGGCTTTACCGGCACGCCCCTGATCCAGGGGACTGACAGCCGCACCCGCGAGGTGTTCGGGGACTATGTGTCGGTCTATGACTTCGCCCAGTCGGTGAAGGATGGGGCGACGGTTCCGCTCTATTACGAAGCGCGCAAGCCCGAATTGCAGCTGAACGCCGAGGAGCTGCGCGAAGAGATAGACGCGCTTCTCGACGAGGCCATGCTGGACGAGGCGCAGGAAGCGAGGCTGAACCGCGAGTTTGCCCGGCAATATACGCTGGTGACCAATCCCGACCGATTGGACAAGGTGGCCGAGGACTTGGCCCTGCATTTCGCCATGCGGGGCTATCGCGGCAAAGCCATGTATGTGGCCATCGACAAGGCAACCGCTGTCTCGATGCACAATAGGGTCAAGCTGGCCGTCGCCCGTCTAATCAAGACTGACGAGGAAAGGCTGGCGACCGCGCACGAAGCCGAGGGCGCAGCGATTGCCGAACGGCTGATGTGGCTGCGCGACCTCGATATGGCCGTCGTGGTTAGTCAGGGCCAGAACGAGATTTATGACCTGAAGCAAAAAGGCCTCGATATCCTGCCCCATCGTGAGCGGATGCAGAAGGAGGACCTAGAGGCCAAGTTCAAGGATCCGGATGACCCGCTGCGTCTGGTGTTTGTTTGCGCCATGTGGATCACAGGCTTTGACGTTCCATCGATTGGCACGGTCTATCTCGACAAGCCAATGAAGAACCACACCCTGATGCAGACTATCGCGCGGGCTAACCGGCGGTCGGAAGGCAAGACTTCGGGCGTGATCGTCGATTATGTCGGCGTGTTTCAGAACCTGCAAAAGGCGCTGGCGATCTATGCCGGTGGCGGTTCAGGCGGCGAGACACCCATTCAGGACAAGCTGGCTCTGGTTGTGGCGCTGGAGGATGCGCTCGACGCTGCAAGGGCTTTTGCTGAGCCATTGGGCGTGGATGCCGAAGCGATCATTACCGCGAAGGACTTGGCGCGTTTGACCTTGTTTGCGAAGGCCGTTGAAACCTTCGTGGGGCCTGATGAACGGCGGCGGGAGTTTCTGCGTCTGTCAGGGGCGGTCACCAAGGCCTATAAGGCCCTCCTTCCTGATGAGCGGGCTGCGCCTTACCTTCGACCTGTAGCCGTCTTTCACACCCTGTCTGACGCGGTAAAAGCCAAGCTAGGACCAGTCGATATATCGGCGATCTCCGCGAAGATTGCCGCCTTGCTGGATGACAAGATCGAAGGCGTTGCCATCCTGACACCCATCGTCGAGGGAGACGCCGCAGCGGGCCGTGTGGACCTGTCCGGGATCGACTTCGATAAGCTAGCGAGCCTGTTTGCCACCAACCCGAAGACGGCGGCAGAGACGCTTCGTGAGGGTGCCGAAGAGAAGGCCAACAAAATGGCGGAGGCCAACCCAACGCGCCAAGGCCTCGTCGAAAAACTGGAGAAGCTGGTTGCCCAATATAACGCGGGTTCCATCGACGCAGAGAAGTTCTTCGAGGCCCTAAAGGACTTCGTCAAAGAGTTGGACGACGAAGAACAGCGCGGTGTCAGAGAGAGCCTGACCGAAGAAGAACTGGCCATATTCGATCTGCTAACCACGCCTGAGCCGAAACTTACCAAGACCGAGGAACAACAGGTCAAGGCCGTCGCCCGCCAATTACTGGAACGCCTGCACGGGCTGGTCGATGCTGTCGATTGGCTAAGAGGCCAAGAGACGCGCGGACAGGTGCTGAGTGAAATCCGGGTACGTTTGAATGATCTCCCCGAGCAGCCTTACCCCCAAGGCCTTTGGGACACGAAGGTCGAACGGGTCTGGGAGTTTGTGACGCGGCGGTATGCGGCATGAAAACCAGCGGTCACGCCGACAATCATAGACCTGAGGTAGGGCACGAAATTGTGGTCTGAACGAAACTGGAAACCAACGAAGGTTGAACGGGTAATTGAGACCATCCGAACCAGCACGCGTCCAGCCAAAGTACAAACCGACTGTGGGATTGCCTTCCTAAAGGGAATGGGAAACCCGGCCGGAAACGACGCCTTAGCTTGTGAACTTGTAGCTGGTGAGCTTGCGCAACTTATCGGGTTGAAGGTGCCTGATTTCGCTGTCGTGAATCTGGACCTGAATATTTCAATGGACGGTCTTGGGTCTATGACCTGCGGTCCAGCTTTTGTCTCACGCGCACTCACGGGTTCTACTGGCGACGACGCAGATACCTTTTTGAAAAAATTGGCGCGGCCAAGTGATATTGCCCGGTTGGTATTGTTTGACACTTGGATCCGAAATGCGGATCGCTGGCCTCCAGACGAGGGACTCCAGCCTTATGCCAATTACGACAACTTATTTTTTAGCCCAAAGGGACGAAAATTTGACCTTATCGTGTTGGATCACTCTCACTGCTTTGTAGGTGGCGAGCTGGATGACGAGATAATGGATCCCGATATCTGCACAGATCAACGGATTTACGGGTTGTTTCCATGCTTTGTTCCATACATCGATGAGGCGTCCGTGGTTGCAGCTGCAGAAGCAATTCGAGCAATCGACCGCCCTACTGTCCAATCAGTGATAGACTCGATACCAAATCAGTGGGGTCCGCTAATGCGGACAAAAGATGCGTGGGTCGATGTTATTTTAACCCGAGCGGCGCTAGTGTATGACACTGCGCCCGAAAAGCTGCTACAGCAGGGCCGCTTAGGTCTTTAATGAGGGAGGCTCAGATGCAACGTATTCAGGGGTCTTATGCCCTCATTCAATTCAGTCCTGTACCAGAACGGATGGAGTTTCTGAACGTCGGTGTGGTTTTGGCCGTGCCGGAGTTGCGTTTCCTTGATGTTCGATTTGCGAACGCACATTCGCGCATTGATAGGTTCTTCAAACACCCCAAAAACAGCTATTTGAACTCTGCGAAAGAAAGCCTTGGCAATCGTTTGAGAATGTCATTTGAGCGGAACTTCAGCTTGGATGATTTGGAAGCCTTCGCTGCAAAGCGAGCTAACGAACTTAGAATTTCGCCATTTCTGCCGGTAGCTGTTTCAGATCCTGATGCAGTTTTGGATAGCCTTTTTCTGGAACTGGTGGGCGAGGATCGTCCAAGAGTGTCACGTCCCCGAATGCACCGGGTGTTGAAAGAGGCGTTTGAGCGTGAGAACGTCGAACGTTTGCTCGATCAAAAACCATCAGCTGTTGATTTGCCCGATCTAGGAATTAGCATCAAGGCACCCTACGGTTACCAAAATGGCGCTTATAATTTCATAGACGGGATGCATTTTGGTGCTGATCGCAACGAAGCCATGAAGGAAGCTGGCAAGCGAGCCCTTGAAGGAAACGCATTGGCAAAGCTATCAGACCATAGCGACAAAAAAATGCGACTTTCTGTTGTTGCAGATTTCAGTGAGCAACCACAGTCGTTTTATGATGCGGTTGGTGAACAGCTCGAAATTAATAATGTACGACTTTACAGGCTGGATAAGCTAAGCCCGCTCCTAGAAGATATTAAGAAAAATTCTGAGATCCATGGAATAGGTCTAAGTTAGTATATCTATGCTTTATGCTTGGATTATAACTTCGAGCAAATTCATTTGGTCTACAGTTCGGTTAACATATGACTATATCAAATCACACCCTGCGTTTGAAAAATTGAGAATTTCGGGGTGAAGAGCTTTTTATAATTTTAGTCGCCTGTTTATTATCACGTCAAAATTGGCTTTCAAAAACCTGTGTACGCGGAAGCGAAACGCGACAAATTATTAATTGCTAATGCCTGCTGATCAGATCGTTAAGGTTCTGTTATCCACAGTGACCTCGACATCTTGTGGGCGGATCGCTATCAATACCTGCATACGGCTTGGCTAAGCGCTAAACTGTATCAGCGATCAACCAGTATTGTTGGTGATTCTCAGTCGGAACACATACAGCGCGTTGATAGCGATCAGGCCGTCTAGATATTCCTAAACGGCCTGAGCTGATCAAATGTCATCGCCAAATGTCATTCGGTCGGTTGAACAATCCAAACCTCTTCGCGGGGAGAAAGGATCGTACCATGTGGCATGCCGTCAGAAGACGAGCAGGCTATGCCAAGGCAGAACTCTGCCTTGGCATAGCCTCTTCTTAGTGAGTGAAAACCATATAGTCACCCCACTTTGGAGGTTTAAATGACCAAACCAAAATCACAGCCCGTATGCCGCTCCGCAAAGAATGGTCAGTTTGTGACTGAAAAATTTGCAGACAAACATCCGGCTACGACCGTCAAAGAAAAGCGGAAATAGCCCAATTTGGAGAGGTGGTTATCACCAAACCACCTCTCCAAACCCTTGCGTTTTGGACTATGTCACCCGTCTTGCCAGCATACCCTCCACCGCCGCCCCCACCACCTCAACCGCTCGAACCACATCCCGATCATCCAGATGGGCATAGCGCGCCGTTGACTTGACCCGCCGGTGGCCCAGAAGCCGCGCGATCATGGGCAGGGTCTCAGATTGAGCGGCCGCATGGCTGGCATAGGTGTGACGCAGATCGTGCATGCGCAGGTTAGGCAGTTCAGCCAGCTCGCGAACCCGGTGCCAAAAGTAGGTCACGCGGATCGCTCTGGCGTGGACCCTTGGATCTTGGAAGACCCGCTCAATGCCGCGCCTTCGGGTGAGACTGTCTAAAACCGCCCTACCCTCCTCCCCAATCCAGACGGTTCGCGGTCCGGTCTTGCTGTCGCGCAGATGCAGACGCTGGCCGCGAACATCTTGCCATCTTAACTCTAGGATCTCCGATACCCGGCACCCCGTGAACAGGATCATCAAGATCGCTGCCACATGAACCGAATAGGCCTTGCGCTGGCTAGCGAGAACCTCGCCAAGTCGGCCAAGCTCTTCTTTGCTTAGGAACCGCTCCATCACCCGCCGTCGGTTTTGACGAATGGACGAACAGGGGTTGGATCCGCTTCGGCGATAGCCCCAGTCCTCCGCTTTAGAAAAGAGGGTCGAGAGGATCGACATCCCCTGATTGGCCCCTCCCGGACCAAGCCGGTCCGTCGTCTCAGCAAACCACCTAGCCACTTCGGCCTGGGTGATCTGGTCGATAAACTTGTTCTTGAAGGCCCCGTCTAAACACCGTCGGCGATAGACCCCGTTGGTGCGTCTTGTAGAAGGCTTCCAGCTTGGTTCCCTGAGCCGCCAAAAGACGTCCAACACAACGTCAAAGGGCGGCGCGGCCAAGGCCTCTCGGCGAACCTGTGCGGGGTTATCCCCGCCTTGCGCCCGCCAGAGCACTTGGCGGGCAAGCCTTAGGGCCTCGGTCTCAGACAGGATGCTGGTGGGTCCAAGCAACACGGTTCGAAGACGCCCGTTCATGCCCGCTTGAGCCACATAGACTTGCCGACCACTGGGGTAGGTCCGCACCCCAAAGCCGGGTGTGTGAGGATCCCACTGGGTCTGGCGCTTGGCAGTCGCTAACACTGGCGAGGTTGTTTGAGCCGCACTCATAGGTCCATGCCCACAGCGCGGCCAAGGGTGCGGCTGACCCGAACGGCGGCATCGCCGACAAAGCCATCATCAAGATGGGCATAGCGCGCTGTGGTCTCTGGCAGGGCATGGCCAAGCATCCGGCCAATGAGCAAGAGCGAGATGCCTTGGCTAATGGCTACAGAGGCAAAGCTATGGCGAAGATCATGCAGGCGAAAGTTGGGCAGTGCCGCCATACGCCGGATCCTGTGCCAGATCGGATGCATGTTCCGCCGGTGTCCCCCGTGGGAGGCTGGAAAGACCAGATCTTGGGCCGCGCCGCGCGGAATGGTCTCAAGCACGGCTCGGGCTTGGCTGTTCAGATAGATATATTTGGGGCCGGTCTTGCTATCGGCCAATCTCAAGCGGTCTGCTTGCACATTGTCCCAGCGCAGATCACGGATCTCAGCAAGCCTCGCGCCGGTGAACATCAAAAGCCTAATGATCGCTACCACCTTGGGATGCTGGTCCTCCATGTCGCTCAAGGCCTCGCCCAATTGGCGATATTCAGCGGGGCGAAGATAACGGCCCACGGCTTGGCGCGGATATCTTGGCATCCGCTTACAAGGGTTGGAACCGGTCGGGCGAAGACCCAGTTGCTCGGCATAGGTCATCATAACGGCCAAGACCGGAAGGGCGCGGTTGAAGGTTGCGGGCCTTGCGGCTAGCTCATCGCGCCAACGCAGCACCTGCGCGCGGTTAATGTCGGCCAAGGGCGTGTTGCCAAAGACAGGCACCAGATCACGCTGAACGCGGCCCCAATTGCTATATTGGGTGAGCGGTTTCCAATGGCGGGCATAGTCAGCCCAAAAGACCTCAACATAGCCGCCAAAGGTCACCGGGCTATAGACAGTGGGCCTTGAGGCCGGAAGGCCATCAAGGGCCTTCTTGAGCAAGACCTCCTTGGCCTTGCGCCTTGCCTCTTGGACGGTCATGTTAGCCGCAGAGCCAAGGGTGAGTTTCTTCTGAACCCGGCGCTGGGTGAATTTGACGATCCACGACTTGGTACCAGAAGACCGCACTAACAGGCCAAAGCCCTTTAGGTCAGCATCCCAAATGACCGTGGTCTTGGCCGACTTGGCGTTGCGCGCAACGTGCCCATCCAGATGGGCTCTAAGGGACCGGGTAGGTACAATATGGCCATAATCACCCTTCGGGTGGACGGGCCTATTTAGGTGCTGAGCGGCGGTGCCCATATTGATTTTCCTAAGGTTATATTTTTACAACCTCAGGGTAGTGAGTATGGTGTGCGCTATCTCTTGATAGCTTTTTCAATTGCCCCCTTGGGGTCATCGCCTTTGATCGGGAGTCCCTTTGATCACCTGAGAGGCCTTGATTACCTTTAGGTCTGAGCCTTGCCCAAAGGGGCCATTGAAGCAAAAAAGTTCTGCCCCAAAGGCAGGCATTATCGTGCGCCATAGGCCAATCGGGTATGTTGAGGAAAAGCTTGAATTT
>CALFYB010000110.1 GCA_937952995.1 uncultured Caulobacteraceae bacterium | reverse complement strand
CCTCTGGGGGAAGTGGCCCGAAGGGCCGAAGGGGGCCTTGTTTTCTTCACCGCGTTCCCCGCGAAGGCGGGGATCCAGAACACTTCGCACAAACGAAAAGTGGCCCGCTGGGCTCATGATGAGGGCTGAGGGGCTGGTGAATATCCCCCACTCCCAACCCTCTCCCCCTCAAGGGGGGAAAGGGCTAAGAGCGGATAAAGCCCCTACCGCGCTGCGAAAATCGCGCGGCGCAGCTTGGCCATGCCGCCGATCCAGCGGTCATAGTCGTTGGTCTTGTTGCGCATATAGTTCAGGACCACAGGGTGCGGCAGGACGAGGAATTTCTCTTCGTCTAGGGTTTGCACCACGCTTTCAGCGACCTCTTGCGGTGTCAGCACGCCGTCGAGGTTTTGCGGGCCTTCGGGTCCGGCGCGCAGCAGGTTGGTGTCCACTCCCTGTGGGCAGAGGACCGAGACCTTGATCCCGTGGTCCTTGTGATTGAGCGCGAGATTTTCCGCCCAACCGATGGCGGCGTGCTTGGTCACCGAATAGGGCGCGCTGCCGATCTGGGATAGGAGGCCCGCCGCCGACACGGTGTTGAGGAAATAGCCTTCGCCGCGTGCGATCCATTCGGGCAGGACGGCGCGGGCGGCATAGATGTGGGCCATGACATTGACGCCCCAACTGCGTTCCCAAGCGGCGTTGCTGGCAGAGGCGGCATTGTTCTTGTCCGGATCACCATCTGCGATCCCGGCATTGGAGCAGAACAGATCGATCTCGCCGTAAGCATCACGGGTCTGCTTGACGAGATTTTGGATGTCCGCCTCGACCGACACGTCGCAGGCCACGGCAAGGCCGCCGATTTCCGATGCGACCATCTGGGCGCGGGTAAAGTCCCGGTCAGCCACGACGACGGCCTTGGCCCCTTCGGCATGAAAGCGGCGGGCCATGGCCTCACCAATGCCATTTGCGCCGCCGGTCACGACGATCACCTTATCTTTGATCTTCATAGTCTGCTCCTCACCTGATCTTGCCGTAACGTCATGGCCAATTGTTATCATCACCCCTGCGTGAGCCGTATGGCCTTGGCGATTGGGCGCTGTTATCACTCTTCCCAACAACTGTTCGAAACTGCAATCACGAACGCTGAAAACCGGGAAACGCCATGTCCGCAGATGCCAAGATCTTGAACGCCGTCACTACCCTAGCCGTCGAGGGCGATGTCGCCATCGTCACCTTGAACTCGCCGCCGGTGAACGCCCTGTCCGCCCCCGTGCGCGAAGGCCTGACCCTGGGCATCAATGCCGCCCTGGCCGATAGCGCCGTCAAGTCGGTGGTCCTGATCTGCGAAGGCCGCACCTTCATCGCCGGTGCTGACATCACCGAGTTCGGCAAGGCGCCTGTCGGCCCGAGCCTGCAAGATGTTCAGAACACCATCGAAAACGCCTCCAAGCCTGTCGTCGCCGCCATCCATGGCACGGCACTGGGCGGCGGTCTCGAAGTGGCCCTGACCTGCCATTACCGCGTCGCCGTCCCCTCGGCCAAGTGCGGCCTGCCGGAAGTCAATCTGGGCCTGCTGCCCGGTGCCGGTGGCACCCAGCGCCTGCCGCGCATTGTCGGTGCCGCCAAGGCGCTCGAAATGATGACCACGGGCCAGCACGTCGGTGCCAAGGCTTGTCTGGCCATGGGTCTGGTCGATGACCTGGCCGAAGAGGGCAAGCTGCGCGAAACCGCCGTTGCCTTTGCCAAGAAGATCGTCGCCGAGGGCCGTCCGCTCAAGCGCGTTCGCGATCTGGAAGACAAGGTCCTGGCCGACCGCGCCAATCCCGGCCTGTTCGCCGAGTTCCGCAAGGCCAACGCCCGCAAGTTCCGCGGCTTTATGGCCCCCGAAAGCAACATCAAGTGCATCGAAGCGGCCGTGAACCTGCCGTTCGACGAAGGCATGGCCGTTGAACGCAAGCTGTTCATGGAACTGATGACCGGCAGCCAGTCCGCCGCTCAGCGCTATGTGTTCTTCGCCGAACGCCAAGCCGCCAAGATCCCCGACATTGGTGATGACGTCGCCATCCTGCCCGTCAAGAAGGTCGGCGTCATCGGCGCTGGCACCATGGGCGGCGGCATTTCGATGAACTTCCTCAATGCCGGTTACGCTGTGACCATCGTTGAGACCCAGCAGGCTGCTCTGGACCGTGGCATCGCCACCATCCGCAAGAACTACGAGAACACCGCCAAGAAGGGCCGCTTGACCCAGGCCGATGTCGAGACCCGCATGGGCCTTCTGACCGGCACCTTGGCGCTGGAAGATCTGGCCGATTGCGACCTGATCATCGAGGCCGTGTTCGAGAACATGGATATCAAGAAGGACGTCTTTGGCCGTCTGGACAAGATCGCCAAGGCCGGAGCCATCTTGGCCTCCAACACCTCCTATCTGGACGTCAACGAGATCGCATCGGCGACGACCCGTCCTGAATCGGTGATCGGCCTGCACTTCTTCTCGCCTGCCAACGTCATGCGGCTGTTGGAAATCGTTCGCGGTGCGGCCACCTCGAAGGAGGTCATCGCCACCTCGATGCAGATCGGCAAGAAGATCGGCAAGGTCGCGGTTCTGGTCGGGGTCTGCCCCGGCTTCGTCGGCAACCGCATCCTGTCGCAGCGCCAGCGTGAAGCGCAAAAGCTGATCCTCGAAGGGGCCATGCCTTGGGATATCGACCGGGTGCTCTATGATTTCGGCTTCCCAATGGGCCCCTTCGCGATGAGCGATCTGGCCGGTCTGGACATCGGATGGTCCAAGGAAACCAGCAAGGGCTCGACCATTCGCGAACTGCTCTGCGAAATGGATCGCCGGGGTCAAAAGACCGGTGCGGGCTTCTATGACTATGACGAGAACCGCAACGCCATCCCTTCGCCCGTCGTTGAGAAGATCATTCTCGACTTCGCCGCCAAGCAGGGCATCAACCGCCGCGACATTAGCGACGAAGAGATCCTCGAGCGCTGCGTCTATCCGATGATCAACGAGGGGGCCAAGATCCTCGAAGAGGGCATGGCGATTCGCGCCTCGGACATCGATATTGTCTGGCTGAACGGCTATGGCTGGCCGCTCTATCGCGGTGGCCCCATGTTCTATGGCGACCTGATCGGCCTGCCCAAGGTTCTGGAAAAGATGAAGTCCTTCCAAGCCCAGATGGGCGAGGAGTTCAAACCCTCAGCCCTGCTCGAAAAGCTGGTCGCTGAAGGCAAGAGCTTCAAAGACCTCTAGACGACAAAAAGGGCGTCCTTGGTTTCCAAGGACGCCCGAATTGTATCTGCCTCAATGAGGACGATGTGTGCGCCTATTCGGCCCGGCGATTGCGCTTGGCCAGCACCCGTAGGCGCAGGGCATTGAGCTTGATAAAGCCGCCCGCATCACGGTGATCATAGGCGACCTTGCCCTCTTCGAAGGTGACGAGGTCTTGATCATAAAGGCTGTTAGGGCTGGTCCGGCCAATGATCGAGACATTGCCCTTATAGAGCTTGACCCGCACCTGACCGCTGACCTCTTTTTGCGAATAGTCGATGGCGGCCTGTAGCATCTCGCGCTCTGGGGCGAACCAGAAGCCGTTATAGACCAGTGACGCATATTTCGGCATCAGCTCGTCCTTCAGATGCATCGAGCCGCGATCCAGCGTGATGCTCTCAATGCCCCGGTGCGCGGCCAAAAGGATCGTCCCGCCGGGGGTCTCATAGACGCCGCGCGACTTCATACCGACAAAGCGGTTTTCGACCAGATCGAGCCGTCCGACGCCATTATCATGGCCAAGCTGGTTGAGCTTGGTCAGCAAGGTGGCGGGTGACATGGCCACGCCATCGATGGCGACGGGGTCGCCCTTCTCGAAGTCGATGGTGAAGATATGCGGCTGATCGGGCGCATCTTCGGGCGCGATGGTGCGCATATGGACAAATTCAGGGGCCTCGACCGCAGGGTCTTCCAGCACCTTACCCTCGGACGACGAGTGCAGAAGGTTGGCGTCGACGCTGAACGGGGCCTCGCCGCGCTTGTCCTTAGCGATCTGGATCTGGTGCGCCTCGGCAAATGCGAGCAGGGCTTCGCGGGACTTGAAGTCCCACTCGCGCCAAGGGGCGACGACATGGATGTCGGGCTCAAGGGCATAGTAGCCCAGCTCAAAACGGACCTGATCATTGCCCTTGCCGGTCGCGCCGTGGCTGACCGCGTCGGCCCCGACCTTGCGGGCGATCTCGATCTGCTTCTTGGCGATCAGCGGACGGGCGATCGAGGTGCCGAGCAGATACTGGCCCTCATAGACCGTGTTGGCGCGGAACATCGGGAAGACATAGTCGCGCACAAACTCTTCGCGCACATCCTCGATGAAGATGTTCTCAGGCTTGACGCCAGCGGCCAGAGCCTTGGCCCGCGCCGGTTCGATCTCTTCGCCCTGGCCAAGATCGGCGGTGAAGGTCACGACCTCCGCGCCATATTCGGTCTGCAGCCATTTCAAAATGATCGAGGTGTCCAGACCGCCACTATAGGCGAGCACGACTTTTTTCACGGAACGTTTGGCGTCGGACATGGTGGGCGATCCTAAGAAATGGAATTTGAAGCGCGCTGGGGTTCAAAGGCACCTTGGCGCGAAGGTCAAGACCTAAGCTGGCCTTCGGCAGCCAAGACCTTCAAGGCCTGACGCATATGCCAAAGGTGGGTCAGGCAAAGCAGGGGCGCGATGAACAGGCGCGTGCCCAGCATGATGATCCGGGTGGACGACCCTTCAGGCGCGGTTTGGCCGAGGGTCAGCAGGACCAGCCAGAGCCCGCAGGCGATGATCGGCGTCAAGGTGACGGCCATCAAACGCGATGCCCGCCAGGTCGAAACGCCGCCAACACCAAACTGCATCGGCACCTTGGCGGACGGCAGGATACGGCCAAAGGTCTGGCGCGAGACGCTGCTCATAATTGCCAGCGACGCGATCCACAGGCCGTCGACAATGAGGGTCAGCCAATCCATCAGCCTTGCTCCATCAGGCCGGCCCCATCAGACGGTCACCTGAGCGCCCATCTCGACCACGCGGCCGGGCGGGATCTTGAAGAAGTCCGTCGGATTGGCCGCATTGCGCATCAGGAAGATGAAGATCTTGTCCTGCCACAGCGGCATCCCCGACTGGGCTGATGGCACGACTGAGCGACGGCCAAGGAAGAAGCTGGTGGCCATGATGTCAAACTTCAGGCCCAGCTTGCGACAGAGGGCCAAGGCCTTTGGCACGTTCGGGCTTTCCATGAAGCCATAGTTGATGAAGACCTTCTTGAAATCGTCATTGACCTTCTCGATGGTCACCCGGTCCTCTTCACGCACGCGCGGCGTTTCGGTGGTGCGCACGGTCAAGATCACGTTCTTTTCGTGCAGGACCTTGTTGTGCTTGATGTTGTGCATCAGGGCCACGGGAGCCACGTCGGGGTCCGAAGTCAGGAAGATTGCCGTACCGGGCGCGCGGTGCGGCGCGCGGGCCTGCAGGATGGCGATCAACTCATTGAGGGGCACGCTATCGCGGCGGGTCTTGTCGGTGAGGATCTGAGACCCGCGCGTCCAAGTCCACATGACCGTGACCAGACCTGCGCCCATCACCAGCGGCAGCCAAGCGCTATCTGGGATCTTCAACATGTTCGAGGAGATGAACACCACATCCAAAATGCCGAGCGGCAGGAGAAGAACGAGACACTGCGCGCGCGACCATTTCCACATCCGGCGCATGATCACATAGGCCAGCAAGGTGTCGACGAACATCGAGCCCGTCACCGCGATACCATAGGCCGAGGCTAGGGCGCTGGAGGTCTGGAACACGAACAGCAGAAGAAGAACGCCAATCAGCAGCAGGCTATTGACCGCTGGCACATAGATCTGGCCGGACTGGGTCTCCGAGGTGCGCTTGATGTCGATGCGAGGTAGCAGGCCCAACTGCACCGCCTGCTGGGTCATGGAGAAGGCCCCCGTAATGACCGCTTGGCTGGCAATGACGGCTGCAGCTGTCGCAAGTCCCAGAACCGGCCAATAGGCAAAGTCCGGCACCATTTCCCAGAACGGATTGGTTCGCGCTGCGGGATGAGACAGGACCAAAGCCCCTTGGCCCAGATAGTTCAGGGCTAGGCAAGGCAGGACGAGGATGAGCCAAGCCGTACGGATCGGCTTTTTCCCGAAATGGCCCATGTCGGCATAAAGGGCTTCAGCCCCCGTGACGGCGAGGAACACGCTGCCCAGAATGACGAAGCCCACGAACCCGTTCTCAAGCAAGAACCGGATGCCGTAATAGGGGCTAAAGGCGCGCAGGATCGACCAGTTATCGGCGATGTGCAAAATGCCTAGCGCGGCCAGCACAATGAACCAGATCAGGGTGATCGGGCCAAACAGATTGGCCATGCTCTGCGTGCCCTTGGCCTGTATCAAAAACAACGCCACGAGGATGCCAGCAGAGGCGGGAAGGACATAAGGGGCAAGGCTCGCACCCAGATTTGGCGCGTCTTTCAAGCCTTCCATGGCCCCTAGGACCGAAATGGCGGGGGTGATGATGCCGTCCCCATAGAAAAGGGCCGCACCAATAACGCCCAGGAGGAAGACGGCTGTGGACCTTTGGCCAAGGGCCCTCTGAGCCAGCGCCATCAAGGCGAGGGTGCCGCCTTCGCCCTTATTGTCGGCCCGCATCAGGAAGATGACATATTTGACCGTCACCACCAGTAACAGGGCCCAAAGCACCAAGGACACGACCCCGATGACGGCATGCTCTAGCTGCGTGGTGCTGCGGGCGTGATGTAGGGCCTCGCGCATGGCGTAGAGGGGGCTGGTGCCGATGTCGCCGAAGACAACGCCGATGGAGCCCAGAACCATGGGCCAAAATCTTTGGCCTTCACCATGTTGTCCATGGCCACTCCCATTGGACCCGTGCGGCGTGGCCGCTGCGGGGTCTTGGGAATTGGTATTGTCACCTGAGGCTTCGGAAGCCATTGAACCCCCTCGGAAGACCCCTGTTCTCGTGGGTCCCGCCGGAAATCAAACATTGGGATCGGGCGATAGACCCTTTCTGGGCAAGGTTCAATCGACCTGAGTCTTGATTCGCATCAGATGGGGGCTAGATTCGTTGCTATTGTGTCTCGGACAACGCGCCTATGCTGCGCCGTCAGGAAAATTCCACCATGTCCGATAGCCAAAAATTCCCCGTCGCCGCCCACGCTCTGGCCTATCTGGCGCACAAGGAGGCCTTTAGCTCGAGCGCGGCAGTGTCGAGCGCGGCACTGGCCGCCTCCATGCCCACCAATCCGGTGGTGGTTCGCCGGGTGACGACAATGCTGGCCAAAGCGGGTCTGATTGCGACCAGGGCGGGTGCGAATGGCGGGGCTTGGCTTCTCAAGCCCGCAAACGCCATTAGCCTTGATCAAGTGCTGCGCGCGGTGAACGGCTGCGCCCATCTCGGCATGCCACTGCCCGGGGCCAAGGGCTGCCCCATTGGTCAGAAAATTCCAAAAGCCGTTGGCGCGGCAATCTTGGCTGCCGATCAGGTCTAGCAGACTTCAGGCATCAGCACCCAAGAGGTAGTCCGCCTTGCCTACCTCTACGCCGTTGTGTCTCAATATGGCATAGGCCGTGGTGACATGGAAAAACACATTGGGTAGGGCCCAGTGTTTAAGGTAATTCTCACCGGTCATTGTGCGAGTTTTGTCTTTCCCCACAGGGAATGTGATGCTTTTAAGTTCGGAACCATCCAAATCAGAGCTTG
>CALFYB010000109.1 GCA_937952995.1 uncultured Caulobacteraceae bacterium | reverse complement strand
TGAGGCAAACCGTGGGCGGCGTCAGAACGCGCAACCATATAGCCGCCCGGGATCACCACGCGCATGGCCATAGCCATAACGGTCAGGGCCAGAGCCCATGACGTCCAAGCCTTGCTATGTTTCGATGGTCGACCCATGCGGCTGTTGTGATTTGGGTCTTGAGGCCTGTCTAGCGCCTTTGTGTCGCAGCCTTGGCGCGTCAGAACCGGTTTTTCTGCCCTATCCTTAGGGCAAGGCACCAATTGTTAGGTTGCCCCCCTAGGTCTTGGTGCCCTAAACCCTATCTGCGAGTGACCAGCATGAACGGTCAGCGCCGCGCCCTCGATTTGAACCGGGTTTGATCGAGCGGCGTCTTGAAAGAAGAAGGTATGTCGGGCGGAACTCAGACTTCACAGTGGCTAGGAGCCGAGGCGGTGGAATTGCCCACCTCCCATGGCCGGTTTTCCATGCGGGTCATGAATGATCTGGGTGACGGGCGCGAGCACGTGGCCATCGGAACCCTGCGTGGCCCGGGTGCCGGTGAAGCCGTGCTGCTGCGGATCCATTCGGAATGTCTGACCGGCGACGTCTTTGGCTCTCACCTTTGCGACTGCGGGCCGCAGCTCCATTCGGCGCTGGACCGCATTGCCCAAGCCCCCGTCGGCCTTGTGCTCTATCTGCGCCAAGAGGGCCGGGGTATCGGGCTGGCCAACAAGCTCAAGGCCTATGCGCTGCAGGCCAAGGGTATGGATACGGTCGAGGCTAATGTCGCCCTCGGCTTTGCGCCCGATGAGCGGGATTTCGACATCGCCGCCAAGGCCCTTAAGTCTCTGGGCGTGACTAAGGTTCGGCTCATCACCAACAATCCTGACAAGGTCGAGGCGCTTCGTCGGGCTGGGATCGAGACCGAGCGCGTGACGGCTTGGACGGTCGAGCGTCCGGAAAACAGCGCCTATCTGGCGGCGAAACGCGCCAAGATGGGTCACATCCTCTAAATTTTCGTGCGGAGATAGGCTATGGCGACGGTGGAATTTCTCTTCGATTTTGGCAGCCCCAACGCCTATCTCGCCCACCGGGTGATCCCCGGCATTATCCAGCGCACCGGCGCGGTGTTCGACTATCAGCCGGTCCTGCTCGGCGGCCTTTTTAAGCTCGCCAACAATAGGGCACCGATGGTGGCCTTTGGCGACATCCCCAAGAAGATGGCCTATCAGCGTATCGAGATGGACCGCTATGTCCGGGTAAACGGCCTGACCAAATACCGCTTCAATCCCCATTTCCCGATCAACACCCTGAACCTGATGCGCGGGGCGGTGGCGGCTCAGGCTCTGGGGCAGTTCGAGGTCTATGTGGAGGCCGTGTTCTGCGCCATGTGGGAAGATCAGCTTCAGGCCGGTGACCCAGAGGTCTTGGCCCAGGTGCTGACCAAGGCCGGACTGGACGCCAAGGCCCTGCTTGAACTGAGCCAGACCCCCGAGATCAAGGCCAAGCTCGGCGACAACACCCAAGCCGCCTATGACCGCGGTGCCTTCGGCATCCCGACCTTCTTCGTCGGCGACGAGATCTATTTCGGCAAGGACCAGCTTCTTGCCATTGAGGCTGAGCTTCGTGGCTAGGGCCTTTGGGGTCTAGCCCGGCCGATAGATGCGGTCGAAGATGGCACCGTCGGCGAAGTGGGTGGCGTGGGCCTTTTTCCAGCCACCGAAGGTCTGGTCGATGGTGACCAGCGGCATTTTAGGGAACTTGTCGCCATATTTGGCCAATGCCGATGCATTACGCGGGCGGTAATGGTTCTTGCCGATCAGGTCTTGGGCGCGGGGGCTATAGAGGAAGTTCAGATAGCCTTCGGCCACGGTGCGGGTCTTGCGCCGGTCAACGACCTTGTCCACCAAGGCCACGGGGGGTTCGGCTAGGATCGATAGGCTGGGAGCCACGATCTCGAACTTGCCGACACCGAACTCTTCAAGCGCCAAGAACGCCTCGTTTTCCCAAGTGATCAAGACATCGCCAAGGCCGCGCTGGACAAAGGTGGTGGTCGAGCCGCGTGCGCCCGTGTCGAGGACCGGGACCTGCTTGTAGAGCTTTTCAACAAAGGCCTGTGCTGTCGTGGCGTTGCCGCCGGGCTGTTTCAAGGCCCAAGCCCAAGCCGCCAGATAGTTCCAACGCGCGCCGCCCGAAGTCTTGGGATTGGGGGTGATCACGCTGACGCCCGGACGCACGAGGTCGCCCCAGTCGCGGATCTTGAGGGGATTGCCCTTGCGCACGAGGAACACGATGGTCGAGGTGTAGGGCGAGGAATTGTTGGGCAGGCGCGATTGCCAGTTCGCAGGCAGCAGTTTGGCATTGGCCGCGATCTGGTCGATGTCATAGGCCAGAGCCAAGGTGACAATGTCCGCTTCTAAGCCGTCAATGACCGCTCGCGCCTGCTTGCCAGAGCCGCCATGGCTCTGATTGATTGTCAGGTCTTGGCCGACCCGTGCTTTCCAGTAGGCACCAAAGGCCGCGTTGAGGTCTTTGTAGAGCTCACGCGTTGGGTCGTAGCTGGCATTGAGGAGGGTAACCGGCTTGCGGACCGCCGCCGCCGCGGGGGTCGAGCCGATCAGGGGCAGGCTCAGCGCCATGCCGGTCAGGAGGGCTTGACGGCGCGAGGGGTGATCGAAAGGGGCGGCGATGGACATGAAAGGCCTCTGCATCTGCGGTCGCGTCTTTGTCCAGTCGTGGCGAGGTCCGAAAGGATGTCGCAGACGAACGAAGGCTGCGAATTGACCAAAACCGTCACCGGTGATCCGAAGTTTTTCGCTGATTAAACCCATCGGATCAATATGGATTAAAATTGCAGTGCCGTTAGGAAATCTATCGACCTATGGACTATCGTCACGCGATTGAGATGAAGTTGTGATCCTGTTGTCTTGATTCGAACTTTGCCTCTCCTTGCCTAGCCCCTGACCGAAGGCCTGCCATAGATGTCTGTGACCGCAACTCCCATCCGCAGATCGCGCCTGCCCTGGCGTGCGGTTGTGGCGGGATCGGCCGGGGTGGGTGCCCTGCTGCTATTGGCGCTGACCGGGCAGGCCAATATGGGATCTGCGGTTCTTTTGGCGCTCTTGGTCGGAGGTTTGACGCTTTTTCTATCTCTACGCGGCTACCGCGAACGACGCTTTGATCAGGCCAGCGTTGATCTTTTGGTGCAGTCGCGGCCGCAAGAGGCGCAAACACCCTTTTCGGAGATTCTCGAAAGCCTGCCCGACCCGGTGATGGTGATCGCCGCGCAGGAGGCTGACGATCTGGCCGGACGCCGGTTCATCTTTGCCAATGGAGCCGCGCGAGATTTCTTTCGGATTCAAAGCTCCGGTGCCTTGCTGGTGACCGCCATCCGCAATCCTAAGATCCTTGAGGTCGTGGATGAGGCGCTGTTTGGTGGTGTTCCGGGAGAGGCGGCCTATGATTCCGGCGGCGCACAAGACCGTTATTTGCGCGCCTTGACCCGGCCCTTGCCGGTGCGGGCAGACGGCTCCCATCTGGCGCTGCTGATGATGCGTGACGAGACCGATGCGCGGCGCAATGAGCGGATGCGGGCCGATTTCCTAGCCAATGCCAGCCATGAGTTACGCACTCCTCTGGCATCTCTAACCGGATTTATCGAGACCCTGCGCGGCCACGCCAAGGACGATCCGGTCGCGAGAGAACGGTTCTTAAACATCATGGCCACGCAGGCCGACCGCATGGCCCGGCTTATCGACGATCTTCTGTCGCTGAGCCGAATTGAGTTGAACGAACATATTGCCCCGGATGGCTGCGTTGACCTTGTCCAAGCGGTCAGTGACGTTATCGACGCCCTGTCGCCGATGAGTGGAGAGACCGGGGTTCAAATTCAAACCGCGATGCCTGAGCGCGGCGAGGCGCTGGTCATCGGTGATCGAGATCAGATCGTGCAGGTCGTTCAAAATCTGATTGATAATGCCGTCAAATATTCGCGCAGCCGAGACGGCTCGGTGTCCGGCAGCGTGATTGTCGAATGCGGTGTTGGGGTCAGCGGTGATGCGGCGCTGGCGCTCAGAAAGCCGTCTGCGTCGCGCCTGTCCCTGCTTACGCCGGATCAGACCGGGGAGGAGGTCTATGTCTATTTGCGAATCAACGATTCTGGCCCCGGCATTCGCCGTGAATATCTCCCCCGCCTTGCAGAACGTTTCTATCGGGTCGAGGGCCAGAAGAGTGGTGAGCGGTCGGGTACCGGCCTTGGCTTGGCCATCGTCAAACATATTATGAACCGTCACCGCGGCGGTTTGGCGGTGGAAAGCCTTGAGGGTGAAGGCGCGGCCTTCATTGTCTATTTCCCTATCCATTCTAAGGCCTTGGCTGTGCGCCAAGCTCGCGCAGTCTGATATCTGGAGGCGGGCTGTCGATTCATCTCCGGCCCTGTAAAAAAACTGTCACATTGTTGT
The DNA here is from genome assembly GCA_937952995.1 of uncultured Caulobacteraceae bacterium. Lineage (GTDB taxonomy): Bacteria > Pseudomonadota > Alphaproteobacteria > Caulobacterales > Caulobacteraceae > CAISGS01. The sequence goes on along the minus strand of CALFYB010000109.1, from coordinate 2,253 downwards.
CGTAAAGCCGAAGCGTCTTTCGGGCATGGTTCCCTAAGGCGGACACTGGCCAGTCGCGCTGGGGTTCTTGGTTCTGTGCCAGATGGATGCTGTCGATAGATGCTGACCTGGATCGCGATTTTCATATTGGCTGCCCTGTCGGCGCTCGCGTTCCTTGTGGGCCGACGCAAGGCCTTGGCATCAGCGGGCGGATCTCCGGCCAAGATGCATTCCTTGCCCGGCTATTACGGGACCTATGTCGCCCTTTGGGTTGGTGTGCCTGCAGCCCTTTTGCTGTTTGTGTCGGTCGTGTTTGGAGGGCGTCTCGAGCACGGACTTCTGATCGCCAATCAGCCTCCCGTCCTGCACCAGCTTTCGGTTGAACAAAAAGAGCTGTTCTTTCAGGATGCACAGGCCCTCGCCGAAGGTCGCCAGACCAGTGAGGCGGTCTATGAGCCAGACGTGAAGGTGGCCTTGGAGGCCAAAGCCACAGAGGCCAAGGGCTATTCCAACGCCTTCACTCAAGGCACCTTTGCCCTGATGGGGGTCTTGGTTCTGGCCGGGTTTCTCTGGACCTTTCCGCGTCTAAACAAAGACTTCCGTGCTCGGAACCGGGTGGAGGGCTGGGTCGATGGTCTGTTGATGGCCTGCTCGATCGTTGCCGTCATTACGACCTTGGGCATTATCCTCTCGCTGGTTTGGGAAAGTTTGAGGTTCTTTAGCTCCGTACCCCCAGCCGAGTTCCTGCTGGGCACCCACTGGAGCCCTCAGATTGGTATGCGCGACGATCAGGTAGGCTCGTCGGGTGGATTTGGAGCCTTGCCGCTGTTTGCAGGCACCTTCTTGGTCATGCTGATCGCCATGTGCGTTGCCGGTCCGGTGGGTCTGTTTTCAGCGATCTATCTGTCTGAATATGCCGGTCCCAAGGCACGCGCCGTGTTCAAGCCGCTGCTCGAGATTCTCGCAGGGGTGCCGACAGTCGTCTATGGCTTCTTTGCTGCCCTGACCGTTGGGCCGATTTTCCGGCAAGGTTTCAACAGCTTGGGCGGTCTGTTCCTCGGTGGTCCGCTGAATGAGCTGGGTCTCTATCTGGGGCAGGTTCAAAACCAGATGGCGCTGGTCGCCGGTGTGGTGATGGGCATCATGCTCATTCCCTTTGTCTCGTCTCTGTCCGACGACATCATCAATTCCGTGCCGCAAGCGCTGCGCGATGGCAGCTACGCCATGGGGGCCACTAAGTCCGAGACCGTCAAGAAGGTCGTCCTTCCCGCCGCCCTTCCCGGGATTGCCGGGGCCTTCCTGCTGGCGATCAGCCGCGCCATTGGCGAGACGATGATCGTGACCATGGCCGCTGGCCTGCAGGCCAAGCTGACCCTTAATCCGCTGGAGACCGTCACGACGGTGACGGTTCAGATCGTCACCCTACTGACCGGGGACCAGGAATTTGACAGCCCCAAGACCTTGGCCGCCTTTGGCCTTGGCTTGACCCTTTTCGCCGTGACGTTGGTTCTCAACATCGTCGCCCTGCGCATCGTCCAGAAGTACCGGGAACAGTATGACTGACGCCTCCTTGCCCCCCATTTCGCCGCCTGTGACGCCAGCGCCTGTGACCTCTGCGTCCGACCGGGCCCGCAACATCCGGGCGATCGTTGAGAGCCGCCTCAAGACTCGGCACGCCTCCGAACGCCGGTTCAAGCTCTATGGCCAGATGGCCATCGCCATTGCTCTGGCCTTCCTGGTGATTTTGCTCGGCCGGATCGTGACGCAAGGGGCCTCGACCTTTGTGACCCATTCGATCTCGATCGAGGTGCCTCTGGACCCCGCCCGGATTGACACCAGCTACCTTGAAGGCGTCAATTTCGACCTTCTGGTCGCCGATGCCGTTCTGGCCAAGCTGGGCGAAAAGGACGACGATTTCGGCAACAAGTCCACGGCGGTCAAGGACCTGATCTCGCCGGATTTCGGCTTCCAGCTGCTCGGCCACCTGGTCCGACAGCCGGGCGCCGCTGGAAACGGGGGTGAAGTTTTGGCTCATGCAGTTGTCATACAAAAAACAAGCCAAGCATACCCGGGCTGGCGCAGACGTGCACGCGGCGGCTGTCGTGGGTTTGGCACAAAAAAGCCCAGCTTTAAAAATTACGGATAGGTGAATTCGTTTATCTATAGTAAATTATGGGCTCGCGGTGGCTGCGGATCAGGCCACACGCATGTTGAACACAGGAGACAGCCGATGGGGGCTTACGTCAACCCGATTTATCCATACAAGGCACCGAC
>CALFYB010000108.1 GCA_937952995.1 uncultured Caulobacteraceae bacterium | reverse complement strand
TTGCCACTGTCAAAGGCCCGAGTGGCGACTGCGACGACGCGAAAGCCGTCACTGTTGAGCCCCTCCGCGACGGCCAAGATCGACTTAAGCGCCGAAGGGTCTAGGGCTAGGGTCTGATCGCCTGATCGATAGTGCTGGCACTGGCCAATGACCTCCTCCACGGCACCCTTACAGATCAGCAGGGGCCCCTTTCCGGGGTGGTCGACAATCACCGACATTCTGCGCCGGTTGAAATCGAACGGCACCTCATCGCGCTTGAAGTAGCCGTCTTGCCCCGTGAGGGTATGTTGGAGTTCGCGATGTTCGAGCACCGCCTTGTCTAAAAGATTTGTCAGTCCGGTTTGGAAAAAACTATTCAGCCAAGCCAACTCTAGGACCGTGTCATCGTCCCGGCCGGTAACATCGAGATGCAGCTTCATGACCACCCGGTCCTGCGTCAGGGTTCCGGTCTTGTCGGTGCAAAGGATGTCCATCGCACCAAAGTTCTGAATGGCATTCAGACGCTTGACGATCACCTTGTGCTTGGCCAGCTCCAGTGCGCCGCGGGCCAGATTGACCGTGACGATCATGGGCAGCAATTCTGGGGTAAGGCCCACCGCAACGGCCATGGCAAAGACCAGCGCTTGGGCCCAGTCGCCCTTGTTCGCGCCATTGATCAAGAAAACCAGCGGTGCCATCACCAGAATGAAGCGGATCATCATCCACGAAAACCGAGCAATGCCCTTATCGAAGCTCGATATCTCACGGCTCTTGGTCATCGAGGCCGCGAGGGCTCCGAAGTGGGTCTTGGCACCCGTATGGATCACCACGCCGAGCCCAATGCCGCTGAGCACGCTTGAGCCCATGAAGCACAGATTGGACAGGTCCAGGGGCTCTAGGTCGGCCGTGCTGACTATGGCGTCAGCCTGTTTGAGCGCAGGCAGGCTTTCGCCGGTTAGGGCGGACTGGTTGATATTGAGATCCTTGGCCCGGATCAGCCTGAGATCGGCCGGGACCATGTCGCCCGCGGACAGCCTGACGAGATCTCCCGGAACCAGTTGAGCCAAGGGTACCTCGACAAAGGGTTCGTCTTCTGGACCGTTGGGCGTATCGGGGTGGGGCGTTGTTCCGCGCCTCAGCACACTGGCGCGTGTGTGGATCATGGCTGCCAACTTGGCCGCAGCCCGGTTTGACCGGTGCTCTTGGATAAAGCCCAAGACCATGCTGAGGAGGACCATTGACGCGATGATCAAGGCTGACCGGCGATCGGCCATGAGCCAAGACACACTGGCCAGAACCAGCAGCAGCGCGTTCAGGGGATTGAACAATCGGCCCCAGAGTTCCGATAGCCACGAGGGCTGGCCCTCACCGGCAACAATATTGGGCCCATAGACCTTGAGCCTGATTGTGGCTTCAGTCTCGTCGAGGCCTGCTAGGTCGCCGCCTAAACGGGCTGTGGTATCTTCGGCGGACAGAGCGGCAATAGCCTTGAGCGCGTCGGCATCGTCGCGGCCAGTTCGTGACTGAACCAGATTGGCTTGATGGACGGCCATGGGGTTGATCCTTCGCCAAACGGGCTCGGATCAGTCTATGCTCGCGTGGCGGCGACTCCGCGATGGCATATCACCGCATGGAGCCCGATAGGTCGCGGATCGGTTTGAACTCCGAGCCAGACCGCCAGGCGGGCCAACGGGTCGAATTGGCGAGGTTTAGACCAATCTCATAGAACAGAGCCACGTCCTGAGCTGCGCCGCGCAGGTCCCAGTCGGGTTTCCACACATCGCAGGTCTGGTGGTAGCAGTTGGCCGTATAGTCTGCGACCCAGCGGTCCCCGGCGGCCCGTCCGCCCTCGACCAGATCGGCACCGCCGCCTAGGCCCATCAACAGCAGGACCGGCACGCCGCGCTTGGCGACCGAGAAATGGTCCGCGCGGTAAAAGAGCGCCCGTTCGGGCTTGGCATCGGGGGTGATGGTTCGGCCCTGCTGCGCTGCCGCTGCGGCCAGATCATCCTCTAGTCCGTTTTGGCCATAGCCGACCAAGACAACATCTTTGGCCGGGCCTGCCGTCTGCAGGACATCCATGGTCAGGTTGGCGACCGTGGTTTCCAACGGCAAGGTCGGGTGGACGGCATAGGTCTCTGATCCCAGCAGGCCGCGCTCCTCTGCCGTCCATGCGGCGAAGACGAGGGTCCGGTCAGGGCGAGGTCCCTTGGCAAAGGCCCGCGCCAACTCGATTGTCCCGGCAACACCAATCGCGTCATCGGCGGCGCCGGGGCGCACGGTGCGGCCTTGAGCATCGGGCTTGCCGACCCCATAGGCATCCCAGTGGGCGGAGAACATGATGCTTTCCAGCGGGCGGGTCTTGCCGGTCAGCTTGGCCAGCACATTGTGGCTTTCGACGGCGGTGAACTGATTGCCAAGCTTGGCGGTAAAGAGGGCACCGGGCAGGGTGACGGGGTGGAAATCGGACTGGCGGGCCTGATGCTTGAGCGCCTCAAGGTCGAGCCCTGATTGCTGAAACAGGCGCGCGGCGACCTCCTGTTGGATCCAGCCTTGAAGGGGCACGCGTTCCTTGACCGGATCAGCGCGGACGATGTCGAAGCTCTCGCCCCCCGGTGCGGTGACCGTGCTCCAGCCATAGCCCGCGCCGGGCGTGTCGTGGATGATCAAGAGGCCAGCGGCCCCGCGCCGTGCCGCCTCTTCGAACTTGTAGGTCCAGCGCGCATAGTAGGTCGCGGCGAGGCCTGCAAACTTGCCATAGGCTCCGTCGGCGGGTTTGGCCTCAAAGTCAGGATCGTTGATCAGCATGACCAGGACCTTGCCGCGTACATCGACGCCCTTGAAATCATCCCAGCCGCGTTCGGGGGCCGACACGCCATAGCCGACAAAGACCATCTGGGCCTTGTCCACCGCGACCTCTGCGGTCGGGCGCTGGCTCGTCAGATAGAGATCCTTGGCTTGGACGAGCGGGGTTTCCCCCGCCTTGGTCGAGACACTGAAGGTGCTGGCGGGACTGACCTGAAAGCGGATCAGCGGCACGCGCTGGGTCCAACCGCCATTTTCACCGGCGGGCTCTAGGCCTAGATCTTTGAACCGCTTGGTCAGGTAGGCGATGGTTTTGGTCTCACCGTCCGTGCCGGGATTACGGCCCTGGAAGTCATCGGCGGCCATGACCTTGATGGTCTCAGACAGTTGGGCGGGATCAATCGGGCCAGAGCCCCTATAGGCAAAGGCGGGCCGCTCTTGCGCGCTGGCCCCACCGAGGGCAGCCGCGGACCAAAGGGCTGCGGTAAGGGCAATGAAACGGCGCATGGCGATGGCGGATCCTAATCTGAGCGTGCCGGAACTGGGTAGCCTAACGGCGAAAACCCCGCGCTCCGGAAGGAGGCGGGGCCAATTCGTCGTCGATAACCAAAGGTCTCTTAGTCGAGACGCAGGTTGTCGGCGGAAGCCTTGCCGGTGCGGCGATCGGCTTGCAGGTCGTAGGACAGACGCTGTCCATCCTGAAGGCCCGAAAGACCAGCCCGTTCAACGGCTGAAATGTGGACGAAGATGTCGCCGCCGCCATTGTCTGGCTGAATAAAGCCAAAGCCCTTGGTGGAGTTGAACCACTTCACCGTGCCCGTACCCGAGCCGGTGGTTTCGCCCATCGGAGCCGAAGGTGCTGGACGTGGACGTGCAGGCGCACGGTCCGAGCTTCCACCACCATTGCCACCGCTCAGAACGCGCAGCTCACCGGCAGAGGTCTTGCCCGACCGACGGTCTTGCTCAAGCTCATAGGCGATAGACTGGCCTTCATCGAGGCTGCTGAGACCGGCCCGCTCAAGGGCCGAAATGTGGACGAAAACGTCCTGACCGCCGTCACTTGGTTCAATGAACCCAAAGCCCTTGGTCGAATTGAACCACTTAACTGTGCCTGTCGGCATAGACCTTCCTCACCACTTCCACCTGCGAGTCGGACTGCTGCGCACAGCTCGGCCGCCCTCGGATCGCCATCAACAACCAGCGCCCGGACCTTTGCACCAAGGTGCCCAGTCCCGATAACCGACTTCACGCCTTAAAATATCACTGTGCAAAGCAACTCCCAAATCAAAATTGCAAGCCGTTACAGCAATGGGGCGTCAATGTGGCGCAATAGCCCCATATTTTCCGTTTTTTCCGGCACTTATGGGTACCACTAATTCTGATCTGCCGAGGCGTTGCCGAACAGGGAACTGGCCGCAAGCTGCTCTCGCATGGCTTCAGGGTCCATAGTTCCCGCCCGATCCATCTCCACCAGCTCCGGCGGCACGTACCAGTGAAGGACGTCGGAACCGTAGGCTTTCCACACCGTTTGCGCCACATCAGAGGGGGGAATGGCGCGGAAAATGCCTTCTTTAGGCGCATTTTCGACGGCACCGGGCGGCAAGAGCGGGGTGTCGATCAGGCCGGGCAGGACGTCCGCGACCCGCACACCATAGGCCTTAAACTCGACCGAAAGGGCTTCTGTCAGACCCTTCACCGCATGTTTGGTCGCTGAATAGACGGCAATGCCGGGCATGCCAAAGGTTGCCGAAGATGACGAAGTTGTGAAGCAAAGGGACCCGGGCGTGGCCTTCAGATATTGGATCGCCTCGTGGATTCCGATCAGGACACCGACGAAATTGACGTTCACGACGGCCATAATGTCTTCAAAGGTCTGGTCCGCGAAGGGGCCGCCCCGGCCAATTCCGGCATTGTTATAGAGAATGTCCATCTTGCCATCGGTCGTCTCGGCAAAGGCGGCAAGGGCTGCGCGATAGGCCATGCGGTCCGTGACATCGAGCGTCTGGACGATGCAATTGTCCGCGCCCAGTTCAGCCTCGAGCGCCTTGAGGCCTGCGCTATTGACGTCGCAGCCGCCAATGAACCAGCCCTTGGCGTGGAACAGACGCGCCGTTTCCAAGCCCATGCCCGAGGCCGCGCCGGTGATGAAGATGGACTTGCGCCCGTTTGCCTTGGCCATGGTCTGTCGCCTCCTACAGGGATGGATCTTTGGGGTGTTTAGGCTGCGGGCGCGGTTTGGGCACCGCGCACCAGTTTACCGGGCAGGGCCCCCGTCGGCTGGCCTTCGCGATAGACGACGGTGCCGCTGACGATGGTGGCGACATAGCCCTCCGCTTCCTGCATCAGGCGGCGCGCGCCGGTCGGTAGGTCATAGATCATGTGCGGGGGGCGTAGCTGTAGCCGGTCCATATCGATGATGTTGAGGTCGGCCTTATAGCCGGGCGCGACAACGCCCCGGTCGAGCAAGCCGACGGCTTCTGCCGTGTCGCGGGTCTGGCTGCGAACCACGAAGGGCAGGCTCAACTGTTCGCCGCGAGTACGGTCTCGGCACCAATGGGTCAGCATGTAGGTCGGCACGCTGACATCACATATGGCCCCAACATGCGCCCCGCCATCTGACAGGCCAAAGATGGTGTTGGGGTTCTTCATCATGGTCAGGGTGTTTTCGAGACTGCCCTCTGTGTAGTTGTGCATGGCAAAGAACAGGAACCCTGAGCCGTCACCTGCGGCCAGCATGTCATAGACGATCTCGTCTGGGCTGGTGCCCTCACGCTTGGCCCGGGCGGCGATGCTGTCTTCGGGGGCGGGCTCATAGTTCGGTGGATCACCCAGCTCGAACATCTTGTGATAGGCCCCGGCCAAGGAATTGATGAACGGATGGCCGCGCTCTGGCGCTTCGGACAGGATGCGGGCGCGCACCTCTGGATCGCGCATGACCGCCGCCCGCTCGCTAAAGGGCAGGTCGGCAATGGCGATGTAGCTGGGCCGGGTGATGAAGGGGTGGGCAGAGCCTTGCAGGCCAAGCATCAGGCCCACAGGGCGGCCCTGAACCTGCGCCTTGATGGCTAAGCCCTCATCGGCGGCCTCGTCCAAGCGGCTCATCAGTTCGCGCCACTGGTCAGGCGCGGCATCGGCTTGGACCATCGAAAAGCTCAACGGGCGACCAGACACCTCGGTCAGAGTCTTGATCAGGCCGAACTCGTGATCCATCTGGCGGAAGTCTGAGACCCATTGCAGGACGCCCGTGCCGGCCTCGGCCAGCCCTTCGGCGATAGCGATCATCTCGGCGTCGGCTGCGCCAATGGTCGGGGTCAGGTCGCCGTCGGCAGTGCGGTGAACCATGGTGCGGGTGGTGGAAAAACCCAAGGCCCCGGCCTCAATGGCCTCGCGGGTTAGGGCCTTCATCTGAGCGATCTCTTCGGGGGTGGCGTCCTCACGGTCCGCCCCGCGCTGGCCCATCACATAGACGCGCAGGGCCCCATGCGGCGCTTGGGCAGCGACATCGACATCGTGGGGCAGGGCGTCCACCGCGTCCATATATTCGCCAAAACTCTCCCAGTTCCACGACAGGCCTTCGTGCAGGGCGGTGCCGGGAATATCTTCGACCCCTTCCATCAGGCGCACCAGCGTATCGCGGTCGGCCACGCGGACGGGGGCAAAACCGACGCCGCAATTGCCCATGACCACGGTGGTCGAGCCATGCAGGGACGAGGGGGTTAGGCGGTTGGTCCAGGTGGCTTGGCCATCATAATGGGTATGGATATCGACCCAGCCGGGGGTGACGAGCAGGCCCGCAGCGTCGATCTCTTCGGCGGCGCTACCCTTGACGGTGCCCACCGCGACGATCTTGCCTTGGCGCAGGGCTACGTCG
>CALFYB010000107.1 GCA_937952995.1 uncultured Caulobacteraceae bacterium | reverse complement strand
ACCGCCAGGGACTGGGCGGCAAAGGCCTCGTTCAGCTCGATAAGACCCATATCGTCCCAGCCAAGGCCGGTGCGCTCGAACAGGCGCTTGACGGCGGGGACCGGTCCGATGCCCATCCGCGCAGGATCGCAGCCTGCCGCCGCCCATCCGACAAAATAGCCAATCGGTTCAAGGCCTAATTCTTCCAACTTGTCTTCCGCGACCAAGAGGCAGGCCGCTGCGGCGTCGTTCTGTTGGCTGGAATTACCCGCCGTGGAAACGCCGCCCTTCATCATCGGCTTCAAGGCCGAGAGGCTCTGAGCCGTGGTGTCGCCGCGCACGCCCTCGTCCGAGGCAAAGACCAAAGGATCGCCGCGCCTTTGCGGGACATTGACCGGCACGACCTCGTCAGCGAACCGTCCAGCGGCCCAGGCTGCAGCGGCCTTGGCATGGCTTTCGGCGGCGAACTGGTCGCAGGCCTCGCGCGTGATGCCATAGTCGGTGGCGAGGTTCTCGGCCGTCTCGATCATCCCGGAAATGACGCCAAAGCGCCAGACGGGCTGGGACCGTTCGCGCCCCCGCTCCAGACGGTCGAACATCTGCACATTGCCCGAGCGGGCCCCGCCGCGCATGGCGGTGGTGTAATATTCGATGTTGGACATGCTCTCGACACCGCCCGCCAGAACCACGTCGGCCGCGCCGGTCTGGACCATCATCGCCGCTGTCGCCAAGGCCTGTAGCCCGCCGCCGCAGCGCCGGTCGGTCTGAAAGCCCGGAACCTCAATCGGCAGGCCCGCCTCAAGCGCTGCCCACCGGCCAATGCAGGGGGCCTCGGAATTGGCATAGCTTTGCGCAAATGCCACATCGTCGATGCGAGCCGGATCAATGCCGCTCTTGGCGACGACGGCCTTGATCACCTCAGCGGCCAAGACCTCTGCGGGCATAGGGCTAAGGGTGCCGAGGAACTTGCCGACGCCGGTACGAAGCGGGGCAACAATGGCGGTGCGTCTCATGGTCTGGTCTCCGTCGGGCGCGTCACAGGGGGCGGCCAAGCAGGCGCTTGGCCTGATTGACGATGGGAAGGTCGATCATCTTCTGGCCAAGGGCGATGACGCCCCGGTCGCCGCGCTGATCCCAGGCGGTCAATATGGCTTCGGCTTCGGCCCTTTCGGCCTCGCTCGGCGCAAAGCTGGTGGCGATGCCCGCGACCTGGGCCGGGTGGATGGCCATGGCCCCCGTGCAGCCCATAGCCCTCGCGCGCCGTGCTGCGGCGGCCCAAGCCTCAAGGTCCTGATAGGCGGCAATCGAGATCGGCATGGCCAGCGCCATCTTGCCCGCCCGCGCCGCCGCCAGCGCAATCATCTGGCAAGGCAAGTCCAGACACTCCGCCGTCGGCTTGACGCCAAGACTGAGGGCGAAATCTTCGGGACCTAAGGCAAGGCCCGCGACCCGTTCGACCGCTAGCATCTCATCCAGCGCGACAAGAGCCTGAGAGGATTCCACCTGCGGGACGAGTGCGATGGCACCGACGGGTAGTCCGCGATCAGCCTCCATCTCGCCAATCAGATCAGACAGGACCTGAAGGCGCCCTGCCCCTTCGGCCTTGGGCACGACGATGGCCGATACGCCCGCGATCACCGTAGCGTTCAAATCGTCCAAGGCCATTAGCCAAGGCGCGTTGATCCGCACCAGAACATCGACGCCCTGAGCCGTGATCATCGCCGCCGTTGCCGAAAGTTCAGCGCGGGCCCGGGGCTTGTCGGCCAAGGCGATGGCGTCTTCGAGATCAAGGATGATGCCGTCCGCGCCGCGCTCACCGGCCTTGGCCGCATGTTTGGGGTTGGAGACGAACAGCAAGGATCGCCAGAAGGGTTTGGCCGTCATGGGGCTTCCTTTGTCGTGGCAGTGGCGCTCATCACGGTTCGGCCATCGGCCCCTAGGGCGCAGAGGCTGATGGCGTGGCCCTCTTGGCGTCCAAGCAGATGCAGGGCCTCGCCGCAGAAGGCCGGGGCCATGCCGCGAAAACTGAAGCTGGCCAAGGGCTGGTCGCCCAGATGACGGCTGCAAAGGTCGATCAGCAAGCTGGCGGTCAAAGGTCCTTGCACGACAAGGCCGGGATAGAGCTCCTGCTCGCGGGCATAGGGCAGGTCATAATGGATGCGGTGGCTGTTGAAGGTCAGGGCCGAAAAGCGAAACAGCAAAGGCTCGGTCGGCGTCAGGCTGCGCTGCCAAGGCCAAGCCGACAGGTCCAGATCTTCCTTGGCCGGAGCCGACGGGGGCATGGGGACGCTGGCCGCCTCGCGGTAGACGATGGTCTGGCGCTCCTGCACGGCGGTCTGGCCATCGGCCGTCAGGCTATGGTCGACCTCGACAAAGACCAGCTGGCCCGTGCCGCCCGACTTCTGCGTCACCGAAGCGATGGTCGAGGTGCGCGTGACGGCGCTGCCGACCGGGATCGGGGCCAGAAAGGTCACGGCGCTGGAGGCCCACATCCGCCGGGGCAGGTCTACGGGCGGCAGGAACCCGCCGCGATGGGGATGGCCATCAAGGCCAAGCTGAGCGGTCGGCGCATCGGGTAGGCACAGGCCCCAGTGGAAGCTTTGCGGCACAGCGGCACCGATCGCCCCTTCGCTGTCCAACATGGCGCGCCAGCGGGTCGCCGCGCCGATGTCGGCACGGTCATGGGCGATCTGCTGCCCCCCGACCCAAGCGCTCCAATCCTTCGCCATCAGTAGGACCGGGGCAGACCGAGGACGTGCTCGGCGACATAGGACAGGATCATGTTGGTCGAGATCGGGGCCACCTGATAAAGCCGGGTCTCGCGGAACTTGCGCTCGATGTCGTATTCGGCGGCAAAGCCAAAGCCGCCATGGGTCTGGATGCAGGCCTCGCCCGCCGCCCAGCTGGCCTCCGCTGCCAACATCTTGGCCATGTTGGCCTCCGCTCCGGCATTCTCGCCCGCCTCATATTTGCGCAGGGCGTCATGGACCATCAGTTCAGCCGCCTTCATCTGGGCATAGGCCCGCGCGATGGGGAACTGAACGCCTTGGTTCTGGCCAATCGGACGGCCAAACAGCACGCGCTCCTTGGCATAGGCCGAAGCCTTGTCGATGAACCATTTGGCGTCGCCGATGCACTCGGCAGCGATCAGGGCACGCTCGGCATTCATGCCCGACAGGATGTAGCGGAAGCCTTGGCCCTCGACCCCGATCAGGTTTTCCACCGGCACCTCGACATTGTCGAAGAACACCTCGGTGGTGGAGTGGTTCATCATGGTCTCGATGGGCCGGATGGTCATGCCGCCCTTCTTGGCGGCGCGCATGTCGACAAGGATGGTCGACAGTCCGTCAGTGCGCTTGGCCACCTGGTCTTGCGGCGTGGTGCGGGCCAGAAGCAGCATCAGGTCGCTATGCTCGGCCCGGCTGGTCCAGATCTTTTGGCCGTTGATGATGTAGCGGTCGCCCTCGCGGCGGGCCACGGTCTTGAGCGACAGGGTGTCGGTGCCGCTGGTCGGCTCGGTCACACCAAAGGCTTGCAGGCGCAATTCCCCGGTAGCGATCTTGGGCAGATAGGTCTGTTTTTGCAGCTCCGACCCGTGCCGCAGAAGCGTGCCCATGATGTACATCTGGGCATGGCAGGCCCCGCCGTTGCAGCCCTGCCGCTGGATCTCTTCCAGAATGGCAGCAGCCCCTGACAGGGGCAGGCCCACCCCGCCATATTCCTCCGGGATTAGGGCCGCCAGATAGCCAGCCTTGGTCAAGGCATCGACGAACTCGCCCGGATAGGCGCGGTCGCGGTCCTTGGCGCGCCAATAGTCGCCGGGAAATTCGGCGCAGAGCTTGGCTACTTCTTCGCGGATACTGGCATAGGCGTCTTCAGACATGGGCATTCCACATTGAATCTATGAGGTTAATTAGAAAGGATGCGACCCCGAACCTGGTGCGTGTCTGGTCATAGAGCAGCTTCGTGTCCCATCATCAAGTCGGTGTCTTGCCGCGATCTAGGTCGGCAATCGCTCCGTCCAAGGCCGCAAGGGCTGGCTCATCCAGCCCCAGCCAATCGCGCAGCACCTCATGCGTATGTTCGCCAAGGCGCGGCGGTGCCCGGTCATAGGCGGCAGGGGTGCGGCTGAGCTTGGCCGGATAGGCGATGGTCGGGATCTGATAGCCGTCCTCGCGCGTGAAATGGTGCACAGCTTGGCGGGCCTCGACAAAGGGATCGTCAAGGGCCTGCTTGACCGTATTGACCGGGCCAGCGGGCGCTCCGGCGTCGGTCAGGGCCGCGATCAGCTCCCCACCCTGCCGCTGGCCGATCAGGTCCTGCAAGATGACGATCAAGGCGGCGCGATGGGCCATCCGGTCGACATTGGTCACAAATCTCGGGTCGGCGGCGAGGTCTGGTACGCCCAACACCTTGCAGAGGATCTTGAACTGGCCGTCATTGCCCACCGCGACCACCATCGGCCCATCGGCGGCGTCAAAGACCTGATAGGGCACCACCGTCGGGTGGGTATTGCCCATGCGGCTGGGCGACTGGCCGGAAACCAGATAGCTCGATCCCTGATTGGCCAGCATGGCCAGCTGAGTATCCAGCAGCGAGCAGTCGATATGCTGCCCCTGCCCCGTCTGTTCGGCATGGCGCAGGGCCATCAGGATGCTGATGGTCGCATAGAGCCCGGTCGACAGGTCCGCCACCGCAACGCCGGTCTTGATCGGCGGCCCATCGGCCTCGCCGGTGATGCTCATCATCCCGCCCATGGCCTGAGCCACGAAGTCATAGCCCGGACGGTCGGCATAGGGACCGTCCTGACCAAAGCCGGTGATCGAGCAATAGATCAGGCGGGGATTGATCGCGGCGAGGCTTTGATAGTCGAGCCCGTAGCGCTTTAGCCCACCGACCTTGAAGTTCTCGACCACGATGTCCGCCTCGGCGGCCAGCTTGCGGATCAGGTCCGCGCCCTTGGGATTGGCGAGGTCAACAGCCAAGGAGCGCTTATTGCGATTGGCCGACAGGTAATAGGCGCTCTCGCCCGCCACCTTTTGGCTCGGGTCCAGAGCGGCGATGGGCGAGCCCCAAGCGCGGGTATCGTCCCCCCGGCCCGGAGCCTCGATCTTGACCACGTCCGCACCGAAATCGGCGAGGATCTGAGTGCTCCACGGCCCTGCCAGCACCCTTGAGAGATCAAGGACCTTGATGCCGGACAGGGCGCGTGGATCAGCTACCATCGACGTCAGCCCTAGCGCGGGGCCATGCGGATGGCACCGTCCAGACGCACATCTTCACCGTTGAAATAACCGTTGGTGATCATGGCGTGGGCCAGATGGGCATATTCTTCGGGCATGCCCAGACGCTTGGGGAACGGCACCTGCGCCGCAAGTCCGGCCTTCACGGCCTCAGAGGCCCGTTGCAGCAAAGGAGTGTCGAAGATGCCGGGCAGGATGGTGTTCACCCGGATGGATTCGCTGGACAGGTCGCGCGCCACGGTCAGGGTCATGCCGACAATGCCAGCCTTGGAGGCGGTATAGGCCGCCTGCCCGATCTGGCCGTCCTCAGCCGCCACCGAAGCCGTGTTGATGATCACGCCGCGGTCGCCGCAGGGCAAGGGCGGCAAGGTGACCATGCCTGCCGCGCTCTTGGTGATGCAGCGGAAGGTACCGATCAGGTTGACCTGAATGATGCGCTCGAAATTATCCAGCGGATATTCTTTGATCTCGCCGGTCTGCTTGTCGCGCGACACGGTCTTGACCGACCCGCCGACGCCCGCGCAGTTGAGCAGGATCCGCTCTTGGCCATTGGCGGCGCGCGCCTTGGCAAAGGCGGCGTCAACCTCTTCGCTGGAGGTGACATTGACCTTACAGAAGACCCCGCCCAGCTCCTTGGCCAAGGCCTCGCCCAGTTCTTCGTTCAAATCAAACAGCGCGACCTTGACCCCATGCGAGGCTAGCAAACGAGCCGAAGCGGCACCAAGGCCGGAGGCACCGCCGGTGATGACGGCGCTGATGGTGGAATCAAGTTTCATGGGGCGGTTTCCTCTTGGGCGTTTTGATTAGCCCTAATGTTGCCAGCCTCTGGCGGCGAAATCCATGCTCCCCTTAGGTTAAGGGCGGCAAGTTTGGGGAGGGCCCGCCCAAGGTTCCCATCCCACCGCCGCGTTCCCCGCGCAGGCGGGGATCCAGTGGGCCGCTTCCAAGCCAGATTAATAGATCTGGATCCCCGCCTTCGCGGGGAACGCGGGTTTGTGGGGACTTTAGTGGGCTCAGTTTCAAGAAAGTGAAGAAAACAAGGCCCTCAGACCTAGGCCTTCTTGGCCAGCACCGCGCCCATCTGTTGGTGCAGCATGTTGATCGCCTTGAGCGGCCGGACCATGACCTTGAAATTGGTCACCAGGCCCGCCTCATTCCAATGGATCATGTCGATGCCATTGATCGCCACGCCTTCAATCTCGCAGGCAAATTCTAGGATCGCCGAGCCCTCGGCATACCATTCGTTCAGATACCGGAAACTGTCATTGCCCAAGACGTCGGCCGCAGCGAGCAGATAGGCTGTGGTAAGCGGCTTGCCCCGTTGCGGCGTATGGACCACGGGAGATTCGAACACCACCTCGTCCGCGAGCAGAGCCTCGAGCAAGGCCGGGCTCTTGGCGGTCATATAGTCATGCCAAAGGGCGATGGGGGCTGGGACGGCATGGGTCATGTTGAGATCTCAATGCAGGCAGAATCGGATTGAATTGAACGCGTTTGAATAGAACCGCAACCTCCGTTGACATGGGGTTGGGGCGAAACGGACGGTAACTTTTACAGGTTAAGCATGAGGAACACACCGCGTCATTGCGAGGCGCATCGCGCCGAAGCAACCTAGGGACACATCACTTCAGGTTCGGGCCGTACCTCTGGGTTGCTTCGCTGCGCTCGCAATGACGCGCGGGTCCTCAACGGCCTATCACCTGCTCGGTCCAGCTAACGATCTGATCTGCGCTCATCAGGCCTGCCTTGCGACCCACCTCGACGCCCTCTCGGAACAGGATCAGGGCCGGAATGCCCGACACGCCCAAGGCTGAGGCCGCCTGAGGTTCAGCCTCCGAATTAAGCTTGAGCAAGCGCACCTTCGGCTCCAAGCGGCCTGCG
>CALFYB010000106.1 GCA_937952995.1 uncultured Caulobacteraceae bacterium | reverse complement strand
TGGCCGAAAGCGGGACCGTCCCCCGCCCATCGCAACATTGAGGCGGGTCGCGGTGGGGGCCTCGACCAGTTGACGGGCAATATCCTTGCATCCTGCCGCTCTGGCCTCGGCGGACATGTTCTGGTCGCCTTCCCAGTCTCGGTTTGCGACATGGGCGTAGGTTGAGGCGGGGGTGGCGTGGGTGATGCGCGTGGTGGTGACAGCTCCGGTCCAGCGACCCTTCGCCTTGGCGATTTCTGCAAGCGTGGTCACATGGGCGCGCGCGACGGACTGACAGTCATCGGCGATCACGGTCGAGTCGACGCCAATCGTGCCGTTACGGGTCTTTACACCGGTCAACATGGCCGAGGCGCTCGCGGCACTGTCGGTGACCATCGTGTCATGGCTATAGGTCTTGGACAGGGCCAGATAGGGTAAGGCCTCGAAGGACAGGCTGTTGGATACGCCATCCACGCCGCGCGATTGGCCCTCATGGATGCGCGAGGCGACGATGGTGCTAATGCCCATACCGTCGCCAATGAACAGGATGACGTTCTTGGCCTTGCCGGTGTTGGGCTGTAGGGCCAGCGCCTTGTCGAGCGTCGTAAGGCCGCTGACATAGTAAGGATTGGAGGTCTGTCGCGCTGATGGCTCTGCGGCGATGACCGTATGGCCGAAGGTCAGGGCCAGAAGCAGGCCGCCCAAGGGGCGCAGGGCTGGATAGGACATGACGATCTCCGGTGGTGACAGGGACTGTCTAGGCCATCGGATTGGTCGGGGTCTAGGGCGTCACGGAAAATTCAATTTCGAAGGTGCCTTAAAATCAAAGCTGGGATGATTTTAAGCACCCTTGCCCCAAGGGGTCATCCCGCCATCTGCAAGGCGATCAGGCCCGCGCCGCCGACGACGATCCGCCAGATGGCGAAGGGCATGAAGCCAAACCGCGTGACAAAGGCCAGCATGGACTTCACCACCACCCAGCCCGAAAGGAACGCGACGACAAATCCAATGGCAATCAGCCCGCCTTGGTCGAGGCTAAGGCTGTCCTTGGCCCGGTAGAGGTCGAGCGCAAAGGCTCCGGCCATGGTCGGGATGGCCAAAAAGAACGAAAACTCAGCCGCCGAGCGCTTGTCCCCGCCCAGCAGCACGGCACCGACAATGGTGGCACCCGAGCGCGAAACACCGGGAACCATGGCCAAGGTCTGGAACAGGCCGATCCCCAGCGAGGTCAGAAGCGGATAGCGCATGGCATCAAACTGGCGCGGCGGCGGGCTGAACCGCTCGATGACCGCCAAGACTATGCCGCCAATGATCAGAGACCAGCAGATCAGGCGCGGGCTTTCAAACAGCACATGCTTGATCAGGTCGTGGAAGGCGAGGCCGAAAACCACGGCCGGGACAAAGGCGACGATGACACTGAGGGCAAAGCGCCGTGCCTCAGGGCTGGTCGGCAGCTTGATCACCACGGCCCATAGGCGCTGGAAATAGAGCACGACGACCGCCAAGATCGCGCCCATCTGGATCAAAACCGTAAAGGTGTCCCAGTTGGCCACCTTCAGGCCCATCGCCTGCTCGGCCAACAACAGATGCCCCGTCGAGGAGACCGGTATGAACTCGGTCAGCCCTTCAATCAGACCCAAAACTACCGCTGAAAGCCAATCTGGCATGGTCCAATCCCGTCACGTCGCGCCTATAGAGCAGGTCTAGCATGTGTCGCGGGGGTGATGGCTAGCCCCTTGGGGAGCCCCTGCGACAAGTTCACGTCGGCTCCAACTGAGAGTCGTTCGCGCTGTAACCGAGAGGGGGCAACGGTTACAGTGGCTTCATGTCCAACTCCCATAACCATTCCGCCCCAGGTCTCAGCTTGGAACAGTCTGCCGTCCTGACGCGGCGAGCGACGACCCTGTCTGTGCTGGTCGCTGCGATCTTGATTGTCATTAAGGGCTTTGCTTGGTGGCAGTCGGGGTCGGTGTCGATGATGGCATCCTTGGCCGATTCCAGTCTGGATCTGGTTGCCTCTTTGGCCACCTTCTTTGCTGTGCGCTATGCCACCGCGCCGCCTGATGCGGAGCACCGGTTTGGCCATGGCAAGGCCGAGGCCTTTGCCAGCCTGTTGCAGGGCGGTCTGGTCTTTGCGTCTGCGGCCCTGATTGGCCAAGAGGCGCTAAACCGTCTCGCCCATCCCGAGCCGCTCCAGCAAGAGGGCTGGGCCATGGTCGTGATGGTTGCGTCAATCGTCCTGACCTTGGCCCTGATCACGGCCCAGTCGCGGGTGTTGAAACAGACCGGTTCAGTGGCCGTGTCCGGCGACCGCGCCCACTATGCCGCAGACCTCGCCTCCAACGCCATTTCCCTGATCGGTATTGCGGCGGCGACCCTATTTGTGCAGGCCGACGCCGTGGCCGGTCTGGTCATTGCCGCGTGGCTAGTCTGGGGCGCGGTAGGGGTCTTTAGCGAGGCCTCGGTGCAACTGATGGACCGCGAACTGCCCGACGATCAGCGGGCCCGCATCGTGTCCTTGATCACCCAAGGCGGTCAGATCATGGGGGTGCACCAGCTTCGTACCCGCGCTTCGGGGCCCTTTGTCCACATCCAGATGCATGCCGACCTCGACCCGAAACTGTCCTTGGCCGAGGCACACGATGTCATGATCGCGGCTGAAAATCGGGTCTTGGTCGAGTTCCCTGCCGCCGACATCCTGATCCATCCCGACCCGCGCGGCCTTGCCGAACCCCATGGCGGGGCCTTTGCCGAGACAGCCGCGTCTCATGCGGGACATTCAGAGACCTAATCGCGGTATACGAGACCTTAACAGATCGGTGTCTTTGTCGGCTGCCGTAGGTTTCAATACCGTTCCGAATCAGGCCAAACCGATCCCATGAGCGTTGTCAGAACCCTCTACCAGTTCCCTCTCGACCCTGCCTCGCGGCAGGTGCGCTTGGCGCTGGGGGAAAAGCGTTTGCCCTTTACCGACGTGGCCGAGCGCTATTGGGAGCGGCGGCCTGAGTTTTTTGCGCTCAATCCGTCAGGCCTAACGCCGGTTCTGGTCGAAGAGGACGGGCCAAAACGGTTGATCCTTTGTGAGGCCCGCGCGATCCTCGAATATCTGGAAGAGCAGTATCCTGAACCAGCCCTGCTGGGCCGTGATCCGGCTGAGCGTGCTGAGGCGCGGCGGCTGCTCCACTGGTTCGACCGCAAGTTTGACTATGAGGTCAATGGCCTGTTGCTGCGCGAAAAGATGGAAAAGCGGCTGCTCGGTTTGGGCGCGCCGGATCTGGCCAATCTGCGCGAGGGCCGCGAGTTCTTAAAATCTCACCTCAGCTATATTGAGGGCCTGTTACAGAACCGCGACTGGCTGGCGGGCTATCGTCTGTCGATGGCCGATTTTGCCGCCGCCTCGCACCTGTCGGTCATCGACTATTTTGGCGACATTCCTTGGCGCGAATTTCCGGGGGCCAAGACCTGGTACATGAAGCTCAAGTCGCGGCCCTGTTTTAGGCCCCTCTTGGCCGACCGCTGGCCCGGACTGGTTCCGGCTGGCCACTATGACGACCTCGATTTCTAAGCCAAACCTCACCGAGACGAGCCCCGCCGAGGCCATCCGCGCTGAGGCCCTGCGCCTCGGGTTTAATGTCTGCGGCTTTGCCAGCGCCACCGCGCCTTGGCCCGCCAGTGACCATCTGGCGGAATTTGTTGCCAAGGGGCGTCACGGCCAGATGGACTGGATGGCCGACACGCTTGAGCGCCGATCCCACCCCAACGGTATGTGGCCAGACGCCCGCTCGGCCATCATGCTGGGGCTCAACTACGGCCCCGACCGCGACCCGCTAGAGGCTCTCGCCGCCAAGAGCGCGGGCACCATCTCGGTGTATGCCCAAGGCGACGACTATCACGACCTGATCAAGAAGCGGCTCAAGGCCTTGGCCCGCTGGATCGTCGCCAACCATGGGGGTGAGCTGAAGGTCTTTGTCGACACCGCCCCGCTGATGGAAAAGCCGCTGGCGGCGCGGGCGGGGCTCGGCTGGCAGGGCAAGCACACCAATCTGGTGTCGCGTGAGTTTGGCTCGTGGCTGTTCCTCGGCGCAATCCTGACCGCGCTCGACCTGCCAACTGATGCCGAAGTGGCCGACCATTGCGGCTCGTGCCAAGCCTGCCTCGACATCTGCCCGACCCAGGCCTTTGCTGGTCCCTATCAGCTCGACGCGCGGCGCTGCATCTCCTACCTGACCATCGAACATGCCGGACCGGTGGACGAGGCCCTGCGCCCGGCCATGGGCAACCGGATCTATGGCTGCGATGACTGTCTGGCCGTCTGTCCGTGGAACCGTTTCGCCAAGGTGGGAAACGAGATGGCGCTCGCCGCCCGCCCAGCCCTGCAAGGCCCCGCCCTCGCAGATCTCGCCCGGCTGGATGACACCGCCTTTCGCACCCTTTTCGCCAAGAGCCCGGTCAAGCGCATTGGCCGTGACCGCTTCGTGCGCAATGTCCTCTACGCGATTGGCAATAGCGCCGATGGGGCCTTGCGCGATGTTGCCCATTCCCTCTGCAATGATCCCGACCCCACGGTCGCCGATGCGGCGCGGTGGGCGGTAGGGCGGCTGGGTTAGGGGCCTATATAGACCGAGGCGGGCCGGATGAGGCGCCCGGTCAGGGCCTGTTCGCGCGCATGGGCAATCCAACCTGCCGTGCGCCCCGCT
>CALFYB010000105.1 GCA_937952995.1 uncultured Caulobacteraceae bacterium | reverse complement strand
ACCCCCCACTCCCAACCCTCTCCCCCTCAAGGGGGGAAAGGGCTTATCTTTCCAATTGCGTCATTGCGAGCGTAGCGAAGCAACCTAGGGGGCTGATGCGGGCCTATGCTGATGTTCCCCTGGGTTGCTTTGGCGTTTCACGCCTCGCAATGACGCGTAGAGGTTCGAGGACGTCCTCCCAAGCCCCAAGACCCGCGTTCCCCGCGAACGCGGCGGTTAGTTAGGGGCTAATCACCCCAATGGGCACCGATTGGCCTAACCCAGCAGCTGACGCATCATCGCCCGCACATCGGCCTCCATCTCTGGCCGAGCGAGGGCCAGCGCGATGTTGGCGCGTAGGAGGCCGAGCTTGTCGCCGCAGTCATAGGTCACGCCCTCATATTCCAAGGCGTGGAACTCTTGGCTCTTGAGCAGGGTCAGCATGGAGTCGGTCAGCTGGATCTCGCCGCCCGCGCCCTTGCCCTGTTCGGCCAGCAGGCCAAAGATCTCGGGTTGCAGAATATATCGGCCTGAAATGAACAGGTTGGACGGCTCGGTGCCCTTGGCGGGCTTTTCGACCATGCCGGTCATGCGGTTGAGACGGCCAGACGGGGTGTCCAGTGCCACAATGCCATATTGGTGGGCTTGGCCTTCGGGGCAGGGCTCGACGACGACAATATTGCCGCCCTTTTGATTATAGGCCTCGATGGCCTGAGCCAGCGGTGCCTTGGCCGCGCTCATCACCATATCGGGCAGCATAACGGCAAAGGGTTCATCGCCGATAATGTCACGGGCGCACCAGACGGCGTGTCCCAGACCGAGCGGGGCCATCTGGCGCACAAAGCTCATCTCGCCGGGCCTCGGCAATTCACCGATCAGTTCGGCCAGAATGTCGAGCTTGCCCTTGGCCTCGAGCTGGGCCTCTAGTTCCACCTGATGGTCGAAATAGTCCTCGATCGCGCCCTTGGAGCGGCCGGTGACAAAGACGAAATGCTCGATCCCTGCGGCGCGGCCTTCGGCGATGATGTAGGACAGGATCGGGCGATCAACGACGTTGAGCAGTTCCTTGGGGGTCACCTTGGTGCCCGGAAGGACGCGTGTCCCGAGGCCCGCCACGGGCAGAACGGCTTTGCGAACGGGTTTCATAGGCTCTCCGTATCGATGCGGGACCATAATCTGACCCGTTGCATGTCCGAGCGACCGCACCGCCGTCGTCAGACCCCCATGCCTTTATTCCACCGTAACCGATTTGGCCAGATTGCGCGGCTGGTCGACATCGGCACCCTTTTGGACGGCGACATAATAGGCCAGCATCTGGATGGGCGCGGACATGACCAGCGGCGTGATCAATGGATCGCTGCTGGGTGCAACCACGACCCGCACACCGGCAGGCGCGTGGGCGGCCCCTTCCTCATCGGTGAACAGGATGACCCGTCCGCCTCGAGCGATGACCTCGGACATGTTGGAGGCGGTCTTTTCGAAGAAACTATCATGCGGGGCGATGATGATCACAGGCGTCGCCTCATCCACCAAGGCGATGGGTCCGTGCTTCAGTTCGCCAGCGGCATAGCCCTCAGCATGGATATAGCTGATTTCTTTGAGCTTTAGCGCCCCCTCCATGGCCAAGGGGTACATGGGGCCGCGTCCCAGATAGAGCACGTCCCTGGCTTTGGCCGTATCGATGGCGAGGGCGCGTACGGCCTCTTCAGTCTTAAGAGACGCAGCGATCAGGCGCGGGGCCTCGAGCAAGATCTTGACCAGACGCGCCTCTTGGCTGGCATCGATGCGGCCCCGTTGCACGGCGGCGGTGACGGCTAGGGCGGTCAGGGCTGTGATCTGCGCCGTGAAGGCCTTGGTCGAGGCCACGCCAATTTCTGGTCCGGCATGGGTTGGCCAGAGGAAGTCGGCCTCGCGGGCCATGGTCGATTCATGGGAATTGACGAGCGCAGCGGTGCGCAGACCGGCCGCCTTACACCAACGCAGGGCCGCAAGCGTGTCCGCCGTTTCGCCCGACTGCGACACAGCAACGGCAAGGGTTGTGGTCAGAAGGGCGGGGTCGCGATAGCGGAACTCAGACGCGATCTCGACATCGGTCGGCAGGCCCGCCAGCCGCTCAAACAGATAGCGCGCGATCTGGGCCGCATATGAGGCGGTGCCGCAGGCCACGATCTGAATGCGCTCGACACTGGCAAAATCTAGGCCGGGCGTGGGAACCGTGCGTCCGGTCAGGGCGTCCGTATAGGCTCCCAAGGTGCGCTGACAGCTTTCAGGTTGCTCATGGATTTCTTTCTCCATGAAGTGGCGATAGTTGCCCTTTTCGACGAGGGCGGCGGCGGCGGAAACGATCTTGATCGGCCGGTCGACGGCCATCCCTGAGGCATCGAAGATCTGAGCGCGGTCATGGTCGATGACCACAAAATCGCCCTCATCCAGATAGGCAATGCGATTGGTAAAGGGACCGACCGCGAGGGCGTCTGAGCCGATGAACATTTCGCCCACGCCATAGCCGACCACCAGCGGACTGCCTCGGCGCGCACCCATGATCATATTGTCTTCGCCTGCGATCAGGACCGCGAGGGCGAAGGCCCCCGTGATCTGGTCGAGCGTATTTTTGAGCGCTGTGACCGGGCTGTCGCCACGGCTTAGCTGGCGATCGATCAGGTGGGCGATGACCTCGGTGTCGGTGTCGCTTTCGAAACTGTGGCCCTGACCGGTCAGCTCGCCCTTCAATTCGGCGAAGTTCTCGATGATGCCGTTGTGGACCAGAGTGACCCGGCCGCTGGTGTGGGGGTGCGCATTGCGTTCGCTGGGTGCGCCATGGGTGGCCCAGCGGGTGTGGCCGATGCCGATGGTGCCGCTTAAGGGCTCGTTCAGGAGCCGATCTTCGAGGGCGCGGATCTTGCCTTGGGCCCGCCGGCGCTCAATCTTGCCGCCGACGATCGTGGCGACACCAGCGGAGTCATAGCCGCGATATTCGAGGCGCTTAAGACTATCCATCAGCCGTTCGGTGACGGGCTGCTTGCCGACAATGCCAATGATTCCGCACATCTTAGGTCTGCCGCTCCGGTCCGAGGCGCTGCGAATCACTTCGCGCTAAATTTACCTTGGACATGATTATAGGTTACAACGTGTCAGCCCCGGTGGGCCGCTGCGGATTTAGCACCCGTTGAAGGTTTGGCGGGTAAATCCTCATTTCTGATCATTTCTCGGATTTTTCGCCTCCATGACCAAGCGCGCCTATTTTGGAACTGACGGCATTCGCGGTGAAGCCAACCGCCATCCCATGACCGCCGAAGTCGCCCTGCGGGTTGGCCTCGCAGCGGGCAAGCTGTTCCAGCGCGGCGGGGACCGGCGTCATCTGGTGGTGATCGGCAAGGACACGCGGCTGTCCGGCTACATGATCGAACCGGCGCTCGTCGCAGGCTTTACGAGTGTGGGAATGGATGTGCGCCTGTTCGGGCCCCTGCCAACCCCAGCTGTGGCCATGATGACCCGCTCGATGCGGGCCGATATTGGCGTGATGATCTCGGCCTCGCACAATGATTTCGCCGACAATGGCATCAAGCTGTTCGGCCCTGACGGCTATAAGCTCTCTGACGAGCACGAGTTGCAGATCGAGGCCCTGATGGATGAGGGCCTGCAAGAGGGGCTCGCGGCCCCGCGCGGTCTGGGCCGGGTCATGCGTATTGACGATGCTCAGGCGCGCTATGTGGAAATCATCAAGGCGACCTTCCCGCGTAATCTCAGCCTGTCGGGCATGAGGGTGGTGATCGATTGCGCCAATGGTGCGGCCTACAAGGTGGCCCCGACGGCCCTTTACGAGCTGGGCGCAGAGGTCATTTCCGTCGGCGTCTCGCCCGATGGTATGAACATCAATGCCGACTGCGGCTCGACCCATCCTGGAGCCATGGCCAAGGCGGTCCGCGACTATCGGGCTGACATCGGCATTGCGCTCGACGGCGATGCGGACCGGCTGGTCATCTGTGACGAGCACGGCAATGTCGTCGATGGCGATCAGATCATGGCCATCATTGCAGGCGCTTGGGCGGCCGAAAACCGGCTCAAGGGCGGCGGCGTGGTGGCCACGGTCATGTCGAACCTCGGCCTAGAGCGGTTCATGGATGCGCGCGGCCTCAAGCTCGAGCGCACGCCTGTGGGGGACCGCAGTGTGATGGCCCGCATGCGCGAAGGTGGCTTTAACCTCGGCGGCGAGCAGTCTGGCCACGTCATCCTTTCGGACTTTTCGACCACGGGCGACGGCATGATCGCGGCCCTGCAGGTGCTGGCGGTTCTGGTCTCGGCGGGGCAGCCGATGAGCAAGCTTGCCCGCCAGTTCGAGCCAGTGCCACAGCGGTTGAAGAATGTCCGGTTCTCTGCGGGCAAGCCGCTCGACAGCGCCTTGGTCAAGGAAGCCATCGCCGATGGTGAAGCCCAGCTTGGCAAGAACGGCCGCGTTCTGGTCCGCGCGTCCGGCACCGAACCTCTGATCCGGGTCATGGCTGAGGGCGACGACGACAGGCTGGTGTCTAAGGTGGTGGATAGTATCGCAGGAGCGGTGAAGGCCGCAGCGGTCGCTTAGGCCAAACAAGGCCCCCTTTGATGCTACGCATCGCTTCCCCCAAAGGAGGAAGATCTAAGAAAAGCAAATCTTCCCCCTCTGGGGGAAGTACCGGCGAAGCCGGGGTAGGGGGTTC
>CALFYB010000104.1 GCA_937952995.1 uncultured Caulobacteraceae bacterium | reverse complement strand
CTGCCCCATCGACGCCCTCGTCTATCAGGAAGGCTTCCATCTCGGAATCGTCCTTGAGGTAGCGCGAGGACTTGCCCTTGGCGGCCTTATAGAGCGGCGGCTGGGCGATATAGAGATAGCCGCGCTCGAGGACCTGCGGCATCTGACGATAGAAGAAGGTCAGCAAGAGGGTGCGGATGTGGGCGCCGTCGACGTCGGCGTCGGTCATGATGACGATCTTGTGGTAGCGGATCTTCTCGATGTCGAAGTCATCGCGGCCAATACCGGCTCCTAGAGCCGTGATCAGGGTGCCGATCTGGTCGGAGGACAGCATCTTGTCAAAGCGAGCGCGCTCGACGTTCAAGATCTTGCCGCGCAGGGGCAGGACCGCCTGATTTTCACGGTTACGCGCCTGCTTGGCCGAGCCACCAGCGCTGTCACCCTCGACGATGAAGATTTCAGACTTGGCTGGGTCGCGTTCCTGACAGTCGGCCAACTTGCCGGGCAGGGAGGTGATGTCCAGCGCCGACTTGCGCCGGGTCAGTTCGCGGGCCTTGCGCGCCGCCTCGCGGGCGGAAGCCGCCTCAACGATCTTGGCGACGATCAGCTTGGCCCCAGCAGGATGTTCCTCGAACCATTGGGCAATGCCTTCGCCGACTAGACCTTCGACGGCGGGCCGCACTTCGGACGAGACGAGCTTGTCCTTGGTCTGGCTAGAGAATTTCGGGTCAGGCACCTTGACCGACAGGACGCAGGTCAGGCCTTCGCGGGCATCTTCACCGGTAAAGGTCACCTTCTCGCGCTTGGCCAGGCCCGTGCTTTCAACATAGTTGCCAATGACCCGCGTCAGGGCCGCACGGAAGGCCGCCAAGTGTGTGCCGCCGTCGCGCTGGGGGATGTTGTTGGTGAAGCACAACATGGTCTCGTGATAGCTGTCATTCCACCACAGCGACAGGTCTAGCTCGACCTTCTCGCGGCGGCCACGAACGACGATCGGAGTCTTGATGATCGGGCTTTTGGCCTTGTCCAGGTGGCGCACAAAAGCTTCGACGCCGCCGTCATAGTGCAGGATCTCTTCGTAGGCCTCAGCATCACGAAGATCACGGAACTTGATGTAGACGCCGGAATTGAGGAAGGCCAATTCGCGCAGCCGGTGCTCAAGGGTCTTACGATCAAAGACGATGGTCGAAAAGGTGGTCAGAGACGGGAAGAAGGTGACACTGGTGCCGGTCAGGAAGCTGCCGTCATCGCGGTTGGGCGCATCGCCCGTGACCTTGAGGGGCGTAACCGTATCGCCGCGCTCGAAGCGCATCTCGTGGGTCTTACCGCCGCGCCAGATCTTGAGCAGCAGATAGTCGGACAGGGCGTTAACCACCGAGACGCCGACCCCGTGCAGACCGCCGGAGACCTTGTAGGAGTTCTGGTCAAACTTCCCGCCCGCATGGAGCTGGGTCATGATCACTTCGGCGGCGGAAACGCCTTCCTCGGCATGGATGCCCGTGGGAATGCCGCGCCCGTTATCCTCGACCGAAACCGAACCGTCGGGGTTCAGTTCGATCAGCACCAGGTCGCAATGCCCGGCCAGCGCCTCGTCGATCGCGTTGTCCGAAACCTCGAACACCATGTGGTGCAGGCCCGAGCCATCGTCGGTATCGCCGATGTACATGCCGGGGCGCTTGCGCACCGCCTCCAGGCCTTCCAGGATCTGGATCGAGCCTTCGCCATAGGCCTCGGTCGCGCCGGCCTGGTTGGTGTCGATGGTGGGCTGGAAGTTGGAGCTGTCCAGGCCGCTTTCGCCGGTGTGCACCTCTTGCGCGTTCTCGTCAGGGTTGGGCGTGGCTTTGTTTTCTTCGGTCATGGCTTGCTTTTTCTCTTCAACGGCGGGTCAAAACAGCGCTTTGTGCGCCGCCCGAACCCAAAATTTCATGCATTCTGTAATGACCAAACCCCCGAAGACCGGGGGTTTGCTGCGGGGCGTCGTAGGGTGCACGCGGCTTAAATTCGCATCGGCATGACCACGTACTTGAACGTGGCATTGTCGGGAATCGTCAACAGGGCAGAGCTGTTGCCGTCGGAAAACTCCATCGTCACCATATCCTGGCTCATGTTCGACAAGGCGTCTATCAGGTAGGTCACGTTAAAGCCGATTTCAATGCTGTCGCCGCCGTAATCAATGTCCAACTCGTCCACCGCCTCTTCCTGCTCGGCGTTGTTGGCCGCAAGTCGCAGCGTACCGGGATCGATGTTCAGGCGTACGCCCTTGAACTTGTCACTGGTCAAAATCGCGGTGCGTTGAAGCGTCTTGAGCAGGGTGTCACGCCCC
>CALFYB010000103.1 GCA_937952995.1 uncultured Caulobacteraceae bacterium | reverse complement strand
AGGAAGATAGCGCCCCATGACGGATTCTCGTCTGCCCCTCATGCCCGGTTCGTCCATTGGCATTGTTGGGGGTGGCCAGCTTGGCCGAATGTTGTCCTTGGCCGCAGCGCGTTTGGGCTTTCAGACGGTGATCTTGACGCCTGAAGCAGGCTCATGTGCCAGCCAGGTCAGCGCGCGAACGATTGTTGCTGACTATACGGATCCCGCAGCCCTCGCGGAATTGGCAAGCCTTGCGTCTGTCGTGACCTTTGAGTTTGAAAATGTCCCCGCCGCAGCCATTGCGCAGCTTCAGGCCTTGGGCTGCATCGTCGCGCCCGGTCCTCTGGCCTTGGCCGTGGCGCAGGACCGTGTCGACGAAAAGACTTTTCTAAATGCTCACGGCGTCCCGACCGTCGCTTTTGCATCGGTCTCGACCGCGCAAGAGGCGATTGATGCCGTGGCGCGCATGGGAGCGCCCTGCCTGCTCAAGACCCGCCGCGATGGCTATGATGGCAAGGGTCAGGTCTGGATCGAAAGCCATGACGCGGCTCATGCAGAGGCCGCTTTTGCCCAGTTGGGTGGCCGTCCCTGTATCCTCGAAGCGGCCGCTGATTTTGTGCGTGAACTGTCGGTGATCGCGGCCCGTGGCACAGACGGCGAGGTTGCCGCCTATCCTGTCGGTGAGAACCATCACGAACATGGCGTTCTTCGCCGCACGGCCGCACCCGCCCGTATTTCGGCAGCGACCCAAGACTTGGCCATGACCTTGGCGGCCCGGATCCTCACAGGTCTGGACTATATCGGTATCATGGGTGTTGAAATGTTCGAGCTGGCCGATGGTCGTCTGTTGGTCAATGAGATCGCGCCTCGGGTTCACAATACCGGCCACTGGACCCTAGATGGCTGCGAGGTCGATCAGTTCGAGCAGCATATTCGTGCCGTGG
Organism: uncultured Caulobacteraceae bacterium; assembly: GCA_937952995.1. Taxonomy (GTDB): domain Bacteria; phylum Pseudomonadota; class Alphaproteobacteria; order Caulobacterales; family Caulobacteraceae; genus CAISGS01. The sequence goes on along the minus strand of CALFYB010000103.1, from coordinate 673 downwards.
CGGGCTGGCCGTTGGGCAAGGTTGCGCCTCTGGCCCGGGTCGAGATGATCAACCTGCTTGGTGATGAGGTTCTGGACTGGCCCGCCCTGTCGCTCGAACCAGATGCGCGCCTTTGGCTCTATGGCAAGGGCGAGCCGCGCCCGGGCCGTAAGATGGGCCACGTCAATCGTCTGTTTCCGCTCAACGACTAGCCGTAGCGCATCTTGCCAAGGGCTGAGGCCAGGTCCTTGGCGAAGTCTGAGGGCTTGAGCTTGGCCTTCCAGGTCTCAAAGGCCATCACATTGTCGATCCGCGCCGCCACGAGCGCGTTGGACGCCTCTGCGCCGCTGCTCAGGCGCACGGCCATGGCGCTGGCCAAGATGCCAGCCACAAGGGCGCGCTTGGAATAGTGGTTCTCGTCGGTGGCCGTATCGCCCGCCCAGCGCCAGATCCGATCGGCACTTTCCCAGACCAGCCGAAGCGCTAGCGGCAGATGGTGCGGCAGGGCCAGATAACCGGCCCAGCGATGCAGGGCCTGACCCTCGGCGCTAGCAATATCGAGACGGGTCAGGATGCCCAGCGAAATACGCTGCCGCATCTTTAGGCTCGCAGGATCGGTCCCAGCCAGCGCTGCGAGGGTGAGGTCATCGTGGCGGCGCGACAGCAGGGCGGCGAGATCGGCTGGTCCATGGGG
>CALFYB010000102.1 GCA_937952995.1 uncultured Caulobacteraceae bacterium | reverse complement strand
GCCACAGCCTCCAGAGGATCGCTGGTCCCCAACCGCGCCAGATGGCAGGTTACGGCCAAGGGCTCATAGCCTTTTTCGCGCATATCCATGATCGACATGGAGCCAAGACGCTTGGACAGGGCCTCGCCATCGGCACCAATCAACAAAGAGAAGTGACCAAAGATCGGCACCGCCCCGCCGAGCGCCTCAAAGATTTCGATCTGAACGCCGGTATTGGTCACATGGTCTTCACCGCGGACCACGTGGGTGATGCCCATCTCGATATCATCCACCACCGACGGCAGCGTATAAAGAAAGGCGCCGTCTTCGCGGATCAACACGGGATCGGACATCGAGGTGGTGTCGACATCGCACTCCCCGCGCACCAGATCGGTCCACTTGACCCTGCGGCCATCGAGCTTGAAACGCCAGTGCGGGCGACGGCCCTCGGCTTCCAGCGCGGCACGCTCTTCATCGGTCAGGGCGAGAGCAGCACGGTCATAGATCGGCGGCAGGCTGCGGGACAGCTGCACCTTGCGGCGGCGGTCCAACTCTTCGCCGGTCTCGTAACAGGGATAGAGCTTGCCCGCCGCTTTCAGCCGGTCGGCGGCCAACTGATAGATGTCGAAGCGCTTGGACTGGTTGTAGCGCTCGCCCCAGACCAGACCCAGCCACTGAAGGTCGGTCTCGATCCCGTCTTCGTAGTCTTGGGTCGAGCGCTCCAGATCGGTGTCGTCAATGCGCAGGACAAAGGTCCCGCCCATCCGCTTGGCAAACAGCCAATTGGTCAGAGCAGCGCGGATATTACCGACGTGGATACGGCCCGTGGGCGATGGGGCAAAGCGGACCTTCACGGTCATGGTCGATCTTTCTTAGCAGACTGGGCTGTTCCGGTTTCAACCTCCGGAGCAAACGATCTCGGCGAGGACCGCCGATTGGCCAAGTCCGCGCCCTTTGGCGTTAGTCGTCTCTGTGAACCCGCTCACGCCGCTCATGACGCTCTTGGGCTTCCACGCTCATTGTTGCGATGGGACGGGCCTCAAGGCGGGCAAGGCCGATGGGTTCACCGGTTTCTTCACAGAAGCCGTAAGAGTCATCGTCGATCCGGCGGATCGCGGAATCAATCTTCGAAATGAGCTTACGTTGTCGATCGCGGGTCCGAAGCTCCAAGGACCGGTCGGTCTCAGAAGATGCCCTGTCGGCAAGGTCTGGATGGTTCTCGGTTTCCTTTTGCAGGTGGGTCAGGGTTTCGCGCGACTCGCGCAGAATGTCCTCTTTCCAAGCCTGTAATTTGTTACGGAAATAGGCGCGATGCTTCGCGCACATGAACTCCTCGTCCTCGGAAGGACGATAGTCCGCATCAAGAACCGGCACTGTGGTCGTCGGCATTGACGCCCTCACGCTCGCAAAATTGGGTGCTCCGGAGTGAAGCGAGGCCGCTTATACCAAAACCAAAGGCCCAATCAATGTGCCTCTCCCGATTGAACCATTTAAGTTTGTTGGCTCAGGCTCTGCGGGCGGCCACTTCGAGCTTGGCAATCTCTACCGAGGCCCTTGTTTCTATGTCGTTCAACAGGCTTTCAAGGTGAGGATCATCGACGCCAGAGCGCTCTTCTTTTATTGCAGCCATCAGGCCATTTAACGCTGTGGTTGAAAGATTATCGTCCAGCAGGCTGTCGCGCACATCATCGAGAAGGTCGAGAATCTTACTCGCGCGGCGCACAGCCTTTTTACGCCGCTCAAGCGGACCGCCCACTTCCTGAAGGGCGATCAGCGCGTCGATAGACCCAACCCCCGTGGGACCAGAGGCGCGGGCCGAGGAGGCGACCTCAGAGCTTGTAGACGTATTAGACAGCCGAAAGTCACCTCCCGCTGAGCGAGAAGCCGACCGTGCCGGACCCGACGTCCCTACACCATTCGTACCGCCGATTTTCATCTCAATACCATCTAATCCAAAACTACAGCCCGTAACGTTGCGAGCTGCAAGACGACAGTCTGTACCTTGACGCTTGCTGTAACGTTAAAGCTCGGCAGGATTTGCCGTGGGCAGCACGTTCTCGCAAGACCAAAATTTAGCGATCTGATTCAACTAGACTTTTTATAGTTAAAATCTTGGCACGAACTTCGCATGCAACTTCCTGCTAGGCGCGCGTGGCGTCAAGACCCAAGGATCAACAGGCCGCTATGATGCGCATAGGCTCGGTTCTAAAAACAGTGATCACCGCCCTCGCTGCGGTCGCTTTGACGACGGCTCCCGCTCTCGCCAAGTCCAGGATCAAGGACATCGTCGCCTTCGAAGGCGTGCGAGACAATATGCTGGTCGGATATGGCATCGTGGTGGGCCTGAATGGCACGGGCGACTCCTTGCGAAACGCACCCTTCACCAAGCAAAGTCTTGAAGCCATGCTGGAGCGCCTCGGCGTCAATACTCGCGACGCGACCATGAACACAAAGAACGTCGCTGCCGTGATGGTGACAGCACGCCTCCCCGCCTTCTCCGCCTCTGGATCCCAGGTCGACGCCACCGTTTCAGCCCTCGGTGATGCCAAGAGCCTGCTGGGTGGCACCTTGCTGGTCACGCCCCTCCTCGCTGCCGATGGTGAGGCCTATGCCGTGGCTCAAGGCACGGTGCAGACCGGTTCGGTCTCGGCCTCGGGCGGTTCGGGCTCATCGATCTCAAAGGGCGTGCCGACAGCCGGACGGATTGCCTCCGGGGCCATTGTCGAGCGCGAGGTCGGTTTTCAATTGGCCAGCATGTCTCAGATGCGTCTGACCTTGCACAATCCAGACTTCACCACAGCCCGCCGCGTCGCTGAGGTGATCAATGCGCGCTTCCCCGGTTCAGCAAGAGCCGACAATCCCTCGATCATCACGGTGCGCCCCGCTGTCGGCCGCGATCTGGTGACCTTCATCACCCAGATCGAGCAGCTAGAGGTCCAGCCTGACAATCCGGCCAAGGTGATCATCGACGAGATCGCTGGCGTCATTGTGATGGGCGAGAATGTGCGCCTATCCACCGTGGCCATTCAGCAGGGCAACCTAACCATCACGGTGCAAGAAACCCCTCAAGTCAGCCAACCCAATCCCTTGGCACAAGGCCAAACGACGGTCACGCCGCAGTCTCAGGTCTCGGTTGATGAGGAAAAGGGCAAGCAGTTTGTTACGCTGAAGGAGGGAGCCTCATTGGCATCGCTGGTGAAGGGGCTCAACAGCCTCGGCGTCACACCTCGCGATATGATTTCCATTCTCCAGTCCATCAAGGCGGCCGGCGCGCTGCAAGCCGATATTGAGGTGATGTAATGAACCTGAGCGCTTCATCTCTCCCCATCGACCTGATGCGGCCAACGCCTCAGATGTCGAATAATGGCTCCATCAATGATCCTCGGGCTCGGATCGAAAAGACGGCCAAGGAATTTGAATCTGCCTTCCTATCAACCGCTTTTCAGACCATGTTTTCGGGCGTCAATACGTCGGAACCCTTTGGCGGCGGCGAAGGCGAGCAAGCCTTCAAATCCTTCCTCATGGATGCTTTCGCTAAGCAGATGACGAAGTCGGGCGGGGTTGGGCTTGCCGCCTCTGTCACGCAAGAGATGCTGAAGATGCAAGGCCTATCCCCTACTCCCACCGTTCAGGACCCCGCCAAATGAACCCCGATGCCCGCATCAATCAAATGACGGAACTGACCCAGATCCTGACCGCGCGACTGGCCAAGGAATGTAAGGATTTCGAGGATAATAAACCGCTGGAAGCGGCAAAGACCCTCGATGAGACCTCGCGGCTTGCCAACATCTACCGGCACGAATCGCAGAGGCTGCGTGAGGCCCCTCACGTCTTGGCCGAGAC
>CALFYB010000101.1 GCA_937952995.1 uncultured Caulobacteraceae bacterium | reverse complement strand
CAAACTGCGCCGCGCTTTGGAAGCGCAAGGCGCCTCGCCGCGCGAGTTTCTGCGCTAGGCTCAAGGTCTGCGCGCCAAGGGTTGAGTTCGCCCTGCGCCGCCCGTAACCTTGCGCTGGGGTGGTCACGCCTCGACCAGATGCCACGGGGTCGGTCGGACGTTCGGTCGCAGCCTCAAGCTCACTCGTAATGCAATTCGGGTGATTGACGGACGAATTACGAAGTGACAGGGTTTTTGTCAGGCGCGCGGAGTGCGTCGGACACACAGCACCCCTAGCAACGGACGAGACCGATGGGGCGACTGGACTACCGAACCCCAGAAGCTGAGGTCTACCGCCGCCTTTACAACACCGCACGGTGGAGGGCGATCAGGGCCGCGCAGCTAAGGCGTAAGCCCCTCTGCGAATGGTGCGCCGATCTAGGTCGCATCGTCCTCGCCAGCGTCTGTGACCACTCGGTCAATCACAAGGGCGACGTCTCGATCTTCTACGGCGGGCGGTTTACCTCGCTCTGCAAGCCCTGCCACGATGCCGGGGCTCAAAGGCGAGACCATCTCGGCTACTCCGGCGAGGCCGATCCGACCGGATGGCCTGCCGATCCGAACCACCCCAGCAACCGGCGGGGTTAGGGGGGCGTCAAAAGTCTAGGGCTTCCGGTTCGAATACCGGACCCCAAGTTTCCTTTTAAACGCCGCAAATTGAACGCTATTTTTTGGAGAGCTTGGACCAGAAAAGTGCCAGCACCCGCTAAAACTGGGCTCAGCGATTGTGACCTGCGTCCCTCTGAAATTCATTTAAAGATGTTTGGAGTTCGATCCAAGGGAGGGGCCGAAGCGCGAAGCGTTCAAGACTTACAAAAGAGCAGATTATTGGGATTTTGCGCAAGCATGAGCCGGGGGCATCGGTGCTGGAATTATGCCGAAGGCACGGTCTGAGCTCAGCGGCCACACCACCAGTGGAAGTCCGTCCGAGAAGTGCTAATCCAAACGGCGCAATAGCGTGAACGCTGGGGCAGTAAAGCCCCGTCGTTCTGAGGGGCTATAGACAGCTGTAGATCCGGTCACAGAGGGATGTAGCACGTGGATCGCCGACGATACCGTCGCCCATCTGGTTCATCACATAGCCAATGCTAACATTTGCCTCGGCGTCCGCGCAGCCAAAGGACCCGCCCCAGCCACTATGGCCAAAGACATCGGGATGGGGACCAAAAAGGCCCGGCTCATTACCGGCAAAGCCGTTGCGCCAGTGCGGGGCCACTCCGAGCATCAGGTCAACCCTCGTCGTCTGCGTGGTCGACATTGCCCGAACCGTCTCTGGCCCCATAAGGCGAACTCCGTCCAGAGTGCCGCCATTGGCCAGAGCCCCATAAAGCCTTGCAAGTCCTAGCGCTGTCGCATGACCATTGCCCGCGGGAACCTCTGCGGCGCGCCAAGCCCGATCGTTCGGGATTAGGGGCTCCATGACAGGATTGCTGATCGCCGCAATCGCTGACGGGGCCATCGCCTCTAGGTCAAAGGGGGCATCACGGCGTGGGCCGATCAGGGGCGCAACTCGGCCCTCGAGCGCCATCGGCAGCCCGATATAGACGTCGGCACCGAGCGGACCTGCTATCTGGCTGGCTAAAAACTGGCCCACGCTCATGCCGCTGGCGCGGCGTACCAATTCACCGGCCAAAAACCCAAAGGTCATGGCGTGATAGGAGTTTTGCGTGCCCGGTGGCCACATGGGGGCCTGCCGTTCGAGGCGTCCAATAATGCCGGGCCAGTCATAAAAATCATTGAGGCTTGTCGGTTCGACAAACCCAGGCAACCCCGCCTGATGGGACAGGAGCTGAGAGACCGTGATTTGGCCCTTACCCTCCTGGGCAAATTCGGGCCAATAGCGCGCAACCGGCTCTGCATAATCCAGAAGGCCCCGGTCGACCAAAACCGCCACCGCGATGGCCGCAACCCCCTTGGTCGTCGACCACACATTGGCCAGGGTCTGGTCGGTCCAAGGCGTGCCAGTCTGGAGATTGGCGACCCCAGCCGATAAGTCCACCACCAGTTCAGTTCCGCGATAGACAGCCAAGGAGGCCCCAACCTCTTGGAAAACATCCTGCCGACTAAAGTTGGCGACAAATTCATCTCTCACCGGTTCAAATCCCAGTGCGACGTGGCCTTGGAGATTGAGGCTCATGATCTCGTTTTCCTTAAGAGGCCGTTCTGGATCGGCGGAAGCTTCCGCTCCAAAACGGCCCAACTTGTGATCGACTATTGGAACCGGTAGCTCAGCGACACGCCATAGGTCGCTGGACGCCCGGTAAACCGCACGGTTGTATCAAGATTGCGATTAGCGGCGGTCCAATAGTAGGCATCGCCCACATTGCGGCTCCAAGCCGACAGACGCCAGGTCCCGGTCTGGCTTTCGACACCCGCGCGCAGGTCGACCAAACTATAGGCCTTCACATTGAGCGACGGCAGTTCGCCCAACTGGCTATTGGTCTTGTCCTGATGGGTCACACCGCCGCCGACAAAACCGCTCAAGCTTTCATTGATTGGCCAGCGATAGTTGACGTCGGCGACAAACTGCCATTTTGGCGTATTGGGGAACGCCTCTCCACCCAGATTGGCCAAGACCCCGTCTGGATTATAGTTGACGAAGCCGTCGAGCACCTCGGAGTCGACATAGGATCCGCCTGCGGTGACGCTCAGCCCTTCAACTGGGAACCAGCTAGCCTGCAGTTCAGCCCCAGTGACCCTAGACTTGGGCACATTGATCATCTGCAAGAGGGGCCCAAACAGGGGGTCCAAAACGCGGCCGAGGATCTGCTTGTCCTGATAGTCATAATAGAACAGGGCACCGTCGAGATGGAGCTTGCGGTCAGTTGTGGTGGTCTTGAAACCCGCCTCATAGGCAACAACGGACTCTTGAGTTGCCGGTAGGTATTGGCTGGCCGCGGTTGCCCCAAGCGAGGGGAAGCCACCGGCCTTGTAGCCCTTGCTGACATTGGCATAGAGCAGGGTTCGCTCGCGCGGCGTCCATTCCGCTCCAATCCGCCAAGATACATTGGTCTCGTTCAAACTATTGACCACCAGTCCAGGGGCAAAGGCCGC
>CALFYB010000100.1 GCA_937952995.1 uncultured Caulobacteraceae bacterium | reverse complement strand
CCTTTTTGATCTGCTGACCGCCCAACTCACAGTCCTGCAGGGCGGTGCGGCGCATATGGGCCAAAGGCGTCTGCCAGCGGATGATCTCGGGGATCATCGAGTCGACCAGGGCCGGATTGTCGCGCAGCTTTTGATATTGGTCGGGGTTCTCGCTCAAGGCCAGAAGGCCACCGGTGATCGAGTTACGGGTGGTGTCATTACCGCCAACGATCAGCAGGACCAGATTGCCCAGATATTCCATGGGATCCATGTTCCGGGTGGCGTCATTATGGGCCATCATCGAGATCAGGTCGTTGGTGGGCTCGGCATTGACCCGCTCGTTCCACAGGCCGGTGAAATAGGCCAAGCACTCGAGCAGTACCTGCTGGCGATGCTCCTTGGTCGGGGCCAGCGGACTGCCTTCGGCTGCGGTCGCGGTGTCGGACCAGAAGGTCAGCTTGCGGCGATCTTCCCAAGGGAAATCGAACAGGGTGGCGAGCATCTGGGTGGTCAGCTCGATAGAGACCTTATCGACCCAGTCAAAGGTCTCCCCGATTGGCAGGCTGTCAAAGATGGTGTTGACCCGCTCGCGGATGGTGCTTTCCAGCTTGGCCAGATTGCTCGGTGAAACGATGGAGCTGACGGCCTTGCGCTGGGCGTCATGCTTGGGCGGGTCCATCGCGATGAACATGGGCAGGATGAAGTCGGCATCCTGATCGGCCACCGTAATGCCGCCCAAATGGGCCTCGGACGAGAAGACGCCATGGTTGGTGTCGACCGACATGATGTCGTCATACTTGGTCACGGACCAGTAGGGGCCAAACTCGCTTTCGGCGCAGTAGTGGACCGGGGCTTCTTTGCGCAGCCGTTCGAAATAGGACCAGTGGGTATTTGTGGTCCACAGTTCTGGAAGGGTCACATCCAGCTTGTCGAGCGGGATCGACCAAGCGTCGACCGGTGCGCTGCCCTTTTGATCGATGGATCCGTCGCTCATAGTGTCCTCCAACATCTCTTGTTCGGCCATTGGGACGCTTCGCCCCCGGCATTCTTTTTCTGCCCTTAAATCATCAGAAAAAAGCGCATTTGTCACGTGAACTCATTGTGTGGTCTCAGCGGGCGTTGCGCCACATGCCATAGGTCTGCGGGCCGGTCGGGCTGGGCTTATAATCGGCGATGATTTCAAAGCCGTGGCGGCGGTAGAGGGCGACGTTGCGCTCGGTGCTGGTTTCTAAAAAAGCGGGACGACCTTGCGCATCTAGCTGGTCCAGACCCGCCTTTAGAAGGCGTGAGCCGATGCCGAGGCCCTGCGCTTGGGGCGCGACCCCGATGAACCACAGATAGCTATGGGGCCGGTCCATGGGGTGATGTTTGTCCATCGCCGAGCGCAAGGCTGCTAGCCGTCCAAAGCGCGCAAAGCCCGTCACGGACAAGAGCCGAGGCAAGAGTTTGATCTCCTCGATGAAGGGCTGATCACCGAGCGTCTCTGAAGGTATCCAAACCGCTGCTGCTCCTCCCGCTTGCGGTCGGCGCACCTCACCATCCGGCAAGGCCACGCCTGACAGTATGAATTGAAAGAACTTTAGGCGCGCGGCGTCACAGTGCCGGTCGCCGCGAACAAACCAACTGACATGCGGATCGGTGACAAAGGCGTCGGCAAGGTCCTCAGCGGCCTGTCCAACCGTGCTCTGATCGGCCAGCACAGGCTGCTCGGCCCCACGCCTCATGGCGTCAATATCCACCCGATCTCTCCTTTTTTGTTGATCAACCCTATTTCAAAACGGACAGGATGCACCGGCAAAGTTTGAGAGGCTACCTCAGCCGCGCTCATCCTTCGGCGAGCCCATGACAATGAAGGTGACGATATTGGCGACCATGGGCAGGGCACCCAAGGTTTCAGTATGGAACAGCTTATACGCCGCCAGATCAGCCGCCTCGACCCGCAGAAGATATTCGACGGTGCCGGTGATGATGTGGCACTCGCGAACCTCAGGGACCGACTGCATGGCCGCTTCGAAGGCCGATTGACTGGCCTTGGGATGTTGCGACAGGCCAACCGTGACATAGGCAATGACCCCAATGCCTAAGGCGGCAGGGTTGAGCACGGCCCGGTAGCCGCTGATCACACCGCTGCGTTCCAACTCCTGAACGCGGCGAAGACAGGCCGAGGGTGACAGGCCGACCCGTTCGGCGAGGTCGATATTGCTGATCCGCCCATCCTGCGAGAGGGCTTGCAATATCTTATGAGTTATAGCGTCAAACTTGGTCATTAATTGTGAAAATGAGAGATATTCGCTGCAAATTGCAAGCTATTCCCCGCGAAAATGATGCACTGTTGCGCCATGATGACGCTCAATCTCGTTCTGGCCCTAGCGGCCTTCGCTCTGGTCTCGTCCCTGACGCCGGGACCGAATAATCTGATGCTGATGGCATCGGGGACCAATTTCGGCTTTGCGCGGACCGTGCCCCACATGCTGGGCGTATCCATCGGCTTTGTGTTCATGGTGATCTTGGTCGGGCTGGGTCTTGTCGGGATCTTCAAGGCCTTTCCGGTCAGCTATGTGATCCTTAAATGGGTCAGTGTCGTCTATCTGCTCTATCTGGCTTGGAAGATCGCAACCTCGGGTGCCCCTGTCGTCAAGGAGGGCGCGCCTGCGACAACCGAGGCAAAGCCCTTTCGATTCTATCAAGCGGTGCTGTTTCAGTGGGTCAATCCCAAGGCCTGGACCATGGCCCTGACCGCGATCACCGTCTATGCCCCGTCGCAGAAGCCTTTGCTGGGTCTGGTGACCGTGGCGGTGATCTTTGGCGCGATCAATCTTCCGTCGGTCGGAGTGTGGGCGCTCTTGGGGGTGCAGATGCGCCGGTTCTTGGACCAACCGGGCAAGATGCGGGCCTTTAACATCACAGCCGCCCTGCTGCTCGTCGCCACCCTCTATCCCGTGGTCGAAGAATTTTTTCATAAGGGCTAACTAAAATTCGGCTGGGAACGTGGCCCAAGCCTGCCTAGGGTAGTGCTCCGCCTGCTGAGGATGCGCCCTGTGAAGTCACTATTCGTTGCCGTTGCTCTGGTCCCACTCGTGACCCTGTCTGGTCCAGCCCTCGCCCAGCCCATGCCAGCGGCCTCAGCCCCTGAGATCGCGCCCGCGCGTGATGTGCCCTATGCGGCGGGTCCAATTAAGCTGGTGGTCGACGCGACGGACAATGACCGGCGCATCTTTACGGTCCAAGAGACCTTGCCCGTCAGCGCAGCGGGACCTCTGACCCTGCTCTATCCGGCTTGGCTACCCGGTAACCACGCCCCCCGAGGCCCGATTGAGCAGTTGGCGAGCCTGAAAATTACCGCAAACGGCCAGCCAGTGACCTGGACCCGCGATCCGGTAAATATCTATGCCTTCCACGTCACCGTGCCTGCTGGCGCAAAGGCTCTGGACATCGGTTTTCAGTTCCTGTCCCCCACGGACCGCTCGATGGGCCGCGTGGTGGTGACGCCAGACATGCTGAACCTGCAATGGAACGCGGTCGCCCTCTATCCCGCCGGCTATTATGCGCGGCAGATCATGGTCGAACCCACCTTGCGCCTGCCCGAAGGCTGGCAGTTGGGTACAGCCTTGGAAACGGCGAGCCGAGAGGGTGATCTGGTTCGGTTCAAGCCCGTGAATTTCGACACGTTGGTGGACTCGCCGATCTTTGCCGGGCGTTATTTCCGTCAGATCGATCTTGATCCCGGCGCAGCGGTGCCTGTGCGCCTCAATATTGTCGCCGACCGCCCCGGCCAGTTGGAGGCAACGGCCAATCAGATCGCGGTCCACCGGACCCTCGTGCAGCAGGCCTACCGGCTTTTTGGGTCCCATCACTATAACCACTATGACTTCCTGCTTGCGCTCAGTGACAAGATGAGCGGCATCGGATTGGAGCATCATCGGTCGAGCGAAAACGGCACCTCGCCAACCTATTTCACCGAATGGGACAAGAGTGCCGTCGGCCGCGACCTATTGGCCCACGAATTTACCCACTCTTGGAACGGCAAGTTCCGACGCGGCGAGGACCTCTGGACCGAGACCTTCAACACGCCGATGCGCAACAGTCTGCTATGGGTCTATGAGGGGCAGACCCAATATTGGGGCAATGTGCTGGCTGCCCGCTCTGGCCTTCATACCAGACAGCAGGGCTTGGAATCCTTAGCCATGACCGCCGCCACCTTCGACAATCGCGTCGGCCGCGAATGGCGGGCGATGAGTGACACGACCAACGATCCGATCATGGCCGCCCGCCGCCCAATCTCATGGCGCAGTTGGCAGCGGTCGGAGGACTACTATTCCGAAGGTCAGTTGATCTGGCTCGATGCCGACACCCTGATCCGTGAACTGAGCGGCGGTAAGCGCTCGCTTGATGATTTCGCCAAGGCCTTTTTTGGCGTCGACAATGGCAGCTATGTGCCCAAGACCTACCGGTTTGAGGATGTGGTCGCCACGCTCAACGGGGTGCAACCCTATGACTGGGCCACGTTCTTGAAGACGCGACTTGATGGCCATGGCCCCGGCGCGCCGCTGGATGGTCTGACGCGCGGTGGTTACAAGCTAGTCTATAGTCCGGTACCAACCGACTTTTTCAAGGCCAGTGAGGCACGGCGTAAGTCAGTTGACCTGTCCTATTCGATTGGCGTGGTTCTGGATAAGGACGGCACATTGGCCGATGTGGCTTGGGATGGGCCAGCCTTCAAGGCCGGGTTAATCCAAGGCGCGCAAATCATCGCGGTCGGGGGCGTGGCCTATGATGGGGAACTGTTAAAGGCGGCCATCGCGGCGGCCATCGATCCGGCCAAGCCCGTCGAATTGCTTGTCAAATCAGGCGACCGCTACCGGACCGTTAAGCTGACCTATCAGGGCGGTCTGCGCTATCCGCGCCTTGAACCGATAGCCGGGGCTCCGACGCGGCTTGATGATATCTACGCGGCTCGGAAATAGGCGGTGGTCTGAGGGAATGATCGAAAATGCCGATCATTCCCCCGTCTCTTAGGCCTGTTGAGGATCGACCAAGATCTTCACATGATTGTCGGGGTTTGCCAGGGCGCTGAAGGCTCCGGCCACCTCGGATAGGCCAACCTTGCCTGTAATCATCGGCGAAACGTTAATCCGGCCCTCGGCAATGTCATGCAGAGTGCCTGCAAATTCCTCGGCCGTGTAGCCCAGCACGAAGCGCAGATCGAGGTGCTTATTGATGGCGATAGACGGCTCAATGGTGTCGGGTTGCATGCAGACGCCTGCGACAATGATCTGAGCCCTAGGCGGCGCGCCCTCCATGACCTTTTGCAGCACGCCGGGCGAGCCGACACATTCAAAGATGATCGGGCGCGGCCAGGTCTTGCCCATCATCTGCATCATGAACTGTTCCTTGCCATTGGCCGGCACGCCCAGATCGCTCCAGCGGCCATAGGGGCTTTCCTTGGCCGGATCGATGATCACGTCCGCGCCCATCTTTTCTGCCGTAGCGCGCCGCGTGGGCGAGAAGTCGGCGGCGATGACCGGGCCATGGCCTCTGGACTTCAGCGCCGCAATGACCGCCAAGCCCACCGGGCCGCAAC
>CALFYB010000099.1 GCA_937952995.1 uncultured Caulobacteraceae bacterium | reverse complement strand
CGGAATTGTCATAGCAGTTGCCTTTCCCGCTCATCGAAACCTTGAACCCGTGCTTGCGCAGCAGTTTTTGATAGTCGTGGGCACAGTATTGCGACCCGCGATCGGTGTGATGAATGCAGCCTGGTGTTGGCCTTCGGATTGCGATGGCCATGTTCAGGGCTCGCAAGGCGAGATCCTGCTTCATACGATTGCTGATCGCCCAACCGACGACACGGCGCGAAAACAGATCAATGATTACAGCCAGATAAACCCAACCCTCTCGCGTCCAGACATAGGTGATGTCGCCGGCCCACTTCTGGTTTGGCCCGCTCGCGGTGAAATCTTGTTGCAAGAGATTCGGTGCGATGTTGAAGGCGTGATCGCTGTCGGTCGTGCGCTTGAACTTCCGACTGCGCATAATCTGGATACCGTTCTGGCGCATCAGACGGCCCACCCGGCGCTGGCCGACGCGGATGCCCAACTCGTTCAACTCCTCTGTCATGCGAGGTCGGCCGTAGCTGCCAAGGCTCAAGCGGTGCTGGTCGCGAATGTGGGCCAAGAGCACCATGTCACGCCGCTGGCGATGCGACGGGGGCCGGTGCTTCCAGGCGTGGAGCCCGCGCTCAGTTACCCCCATCAGGCGGCACAGATGGCCACGGGTCAGGCTGCCGCTGTAGTTGGCAATATATTGAAACTTCATGGCTTTTGGGCCGCGAAGAACATCGCCGCTTCCTAAGAAACAGCCTCGGGTTCAGGAATGGGGGCCAATTCAAAGCCGAAGGTTTTGGCGCGGCGTTGGAGGTTGGCCAGGACGCGGGTGCGGTGGCGCTCTTCGTATGCGGCGGCGCCCGGATCGTGATAGATCATGCCGAAGCGAACGGCGTTGTAGAACAGGACAGCGATCTTGCGCGCGGTCGCAGTCACGGCCTTCTGCTTGCCGATCCGGGACGACAGCCGTCGATAGAAAGCGCCCAAGCCCGTGTCGCTGCGCCCGATGGTCGTCGCTGCCAGCCGCAACAATGCCGCAGCTCGGCTGGACGACCGCCGTGTGCGTGATGACAGCAACTTGCCGCCCGATATCTTGTTGCCCGGTGCCAGACAGAGCCACGAGGTGAAGTGCTTGGCGCTCTTCCACGCCCGCAGGTCCGTGCCGCATTCAGCGACCAGTTTTAGGGCAAGTGAGGGACCAAGTCCGTGGATCTGCGTGAGGTCCGTGCCGAGGACACCATAGAGGGCGGCCCGCACATCGAACGAAGGCGCATTGACCTGCTTGCGCTTGGTCCGTGCCTTGGGCAGTGCCGGAACATCCCCATCGGCCCTGACGGTCAATGCTGCAACAGCGGCCTCCAGCTTGCGGTCACAGTCCTCGATCTTGGTCTGGTAGACGTCGTAAAGATCGAGTGACTGGGTCAGGGCGAAGATGTGTTCGTCCCGATCATTGCCGACGAGGGCTGCTTTGATCACCTCGATGGAGGAATGGCACCGGACGTCACGAAATGCAGCCAGCACTTCGGGGTCGCGCTCACCGGCAACGATGGCACGGATGATCCGCATGCCGGTGGCCCCGGTGATATCCGACACCACGTGATGCAACTGCAGGTTCATCTCCATCAGCGCCTTCTGCATGTGCTGGATATGGGCGGCTGCATATTCGACCAGCCGTTCTCTCTGGCGCAGGTAGGCACGCAGGGTGGCAATCTCGGCTGCGGGGCGGAAGCTGCCGCGCAAAAGACCATAGGAGTGCAACTGCCGCAGCCAGCCCGCATCGCTGACATCGGTTTTGCGCCCCGGCACATTCTTGGCATAGCGCGCATTCACCAAGATCACATGGAAGCCCCGTGCTTCCAGAACCTCGAATGCCGGGATCCAGTAGACGCCGGTGGATTCCATTGCCACGCTCGTCACGCCGCACGCTTCGAACCAATTAGCAAGGTCGTGCAGGTCTTGGGTGAATGTCCCGAAAGCCCTGACAGGTGTGTCGCAGGCATCGGGGTTCACCGCGGCCATGTGCATGGTCGATCCGATATCAATCGCCGCTGCCGCGGGGTTGACCATCTTGAGGTCAGGGTCCTTCTCGGCAATCCGGTTGGATTGCCTGCCAGGTAACGGGCCACCGTTCGCAATCTTCGTCATGGTATCTCCTCCGACAGGGAAGAAGGGCCTGGGCCATGCAAGTCCGTCATCTTCCTAACCGGGATCGCCGCTGTCGCAGCGTCACCACTCTCAAGTGCGCATCAGCCCATGTGCCACGTTTTTTAACGGGGTCTGACCCTCCAATAAGCGATCGGCAACTGCCCTTCAGGCCGCCAACAGTAACACAGGCTGTTTATACCGCGCACAGGCGGGCTGTGGCCCGTGACGGTTTTTTAGCACCTCCCTCTCCTCCCGGAGTATGCGGATCTCTTTGCGCAAGCGCTCGTTCTCGCGCAGAAGCTCGGCATCCTGTGCAGGCACCTTGGATTCCTCGGAAAATGCCCGAACCCATTTGCCAAGGGTGGAATGCCCAACCCCCAAATCAGACGCAACCTGACGCCGTGTCAGGCCACTGGTGAGCGCAATGCGAACCGCATCCCGCTTGAACTCGTCGCTGTGTATCGCTGCCATATCCAGTCTCCTTGATGGCGAGTATTGCTCTCAAAAGACCGGAACGAAACCGGGACAGGTCCAGGCTGGCACTGGCCCCGCCCGAGAGGGTAGGGTGCTTTGATGTGCGCAATTCAGCGAGACCCCCATGACCCCCCAGGAAGAAACCGTCATCCTCGAAGCACGAGACATCCTCGGCCGCTACCTTAGCCAGAATCCCGTCTTGGGCAGTTGGCAGGCAGTGTTGGACTACTGCGCCGTGGCCGTTCGAGGACCGGTCGAGCAGTTCCACGTCCTCTATCTCGACCGCAAGAACCGCATCATCTCCGATGAGCTTCTCTCGACCGGCACGGTCGACCATGTCCCGGTCTATCCGCGCGAGGTGATCAAGCAAGCGCTGATGCTGAACGCCAGCGCCTTGATCCTGATCCACAACCACCCTTCGGGCGATCCGACGCCGTCGGAGGCCGATCTCAGCATGACCAAGGAGATCCAGAAGGGCTGCAAATACCTCGGTCTGACACTGCACGACCACATCATCGTCGGTGCCGGGACGGAGCTAAGCCTGCGGTCCCTCGGCAAGCTCTGAGGGCCCATCGGACCCCTCGCCGCCGCCCCTTCGAGGAAGAGGGCGGCGGTTTGGTCTTTGACGGATGAGGCGGGGAGAGAGGCTTCCCGCGCCGTCGGAGATCTTCCCATGTTCGACCTGCCATTGCCCATCCACCCGACCACTTACGCGCGGGTCGTCCCACCGTACTTTTCAACTGGTGATGTCGACCCCAATCACCCCTTCGCCCTGACCCTGTCGCGCCGCGCGCCGGCCGATCTGATGTCGGGCTGCGCCGCGCCCCTAGTGCTCGCCCGCTTCGCGACTCTGGCCGAGGCCATGCAGGGCGCGATCGACCATGCCGAGGGCATCGCCCTGGATACCGCGCCCGAGCTTCTGGCGATCCTCGACCGCGACGAGCGCCTTGTGCTGGCCGGGGCCGCCAGCGACCACGCTGTCGCATGGTGCCACCCGGTGACGAGCGCGGCCGAGGCGCGCGGCGTGGTGACCGAGGCAAGCCAGCTGCGCGCGCAGGCGGGCTGCGCGGCTGCTTGGGGCGAGCCCGATCTGGCGGTTCGGCTGCGCCACCGCGCCGATCTTCTCGATGCGCGTCTCGTCGACCCGCTCTGGCGCACTTTCGTCGCCCGGCCGCTGCAGGTCGCGGCGTGACGCCCGAGAGGCAGAGAAGGGCAGGGAGGATTTGGAGCTTGTCCGGAGGAGAGAGATCGCCCGGACCGGCTTCGATCCCTTCCCCCTACAGGAGACATCTGATGACCCTGACTGAACCCACCCTCGCGCCGCCATTGGCACCCTCGACCGTCGACATGGCGCAGATCTTCGCCGCGCATGCCGAGCGCGCGGCCCGGATCGAAGCCTTGCGCCCCGGCAACAAGGATCGCCTCTTCGACGGCCTCACGGCCGCCGGCATCACCCATGTCACCGTGACCTTCGACGGTGCCGGGGACAGCGGCCAGATCGAAAGCATCGGCGCGTGGTCCGGCGAGAATGCCGTCGATCTCCCCGCGACCGAGATCGAGTATGCCGCGCTGACGTGGGACGACCCTGAGGTCGAGATGCGGCAGCTCTCGCTCGAAGATGTCGTCGAGCAACTGGCTTACGACTTCCTCTCCGACACCCATGGTGGCTGGGAGAACAACGACGGTGCCTGGGGCGAGTTCTGCTTCGACGCGGCGGCCCGCTGCATCCACCTCGAGTTCAACGAGCGCTTCACCTCGTCCGAACTCTACACACATGATTTCTGAGGGGGCGGCGATGGCACATCCCTATCACCACGCCCTCTCCTCGGTGAAGAAATGGGGCGGCTCGGTCGACGATTTCATGGCGGTGCATGCCTGGTTCGACCAGAGCAAGGAGATCACTGCAGATTTTCGGCACCGGGCCTTGCGCCACCATGCCGAGGGCATCTTCATGGCCGAGAGAATTTTCGGTCCCACCCTCACACTCTCGACCGGGCGCATCATCCCGACCCGCTGGGTCGGCGAACAGCATGTGAAGGAGGACCTCGGCTTCATCCCGAGTTTCGCCGACTGGGTGAAGGCCATCCGGCCCGAGCCCTGGATGGGCCGGACCACGCGGATCGAGGCGCTGGTCGATCCAGATCTTGCTTCGCCCGTGGTCGAGGTCACCTGACATGACCGATCCGGCCTATCAGCGCCTCGGCCTACCCGTGACGGCTTCGCCCTACGCCGTCCTGCGCGCGGCGGTCCGGGCGCTCCACCCCGACACGCGCGCCGTGCGCGGCTTCCGGGCCGCACGCAAGCGCTTCTATCGGCAGATGCTCTGCGCGCATGCCGCGCGACAGGCGGCGGGCGACGAGCCATCCGGCTGATTGCCCCATCCAGCCACTCATCCCAATCCAGCACCCGGCCTCTTGGCCGGGTCTTCCCCATTCAGGAGGTCCCCATGGCGGATTACTTCACCCATTTCTCGTGCCTGCTCGACGTCGGCACCCCCGATAAGGCTGCCCGCACGCTCGCGCTGTTCCAGAGCTTGCGCGAAGCTGATCATGACGCCGACGACCCGGAGGTCGCGGGCTTCGACCTCGTGCGCCAAGACGCGCCCGAGGACAGCACCCTCTGGCTCCATGATGACGAGCACGGCGATGTCGAGGCCGTCATCGGCTTCGTGCTGCGCCTCGCTGGAGACCTCGACCTCACCGGCCTCTGGGGGTTCCAGTATGCTCTGACCTGCTCCCGGCCGCGCCTCGATGCCTTCGGCGGCGGCGCGCATGTGATCGATCTCGGCGCGCGCAAGTCCATCGGCTGGACGAGCAGTCAGGAATGGCTGGCCGCTGCACTGAACGGGGAGGATGTCGATGCCTGAGGTGATCTGCACCACCGTCTACCAGTTCTCCGAACTCTCGGATGCCGCCAAGGAAAAGGCGCGCAGCTGGTATCGCGAGCTTGGCCCCCACGACGATTGGTGGGACGGGGTCTATGAAGATTTCGAGCGGGTCTGCGACATCCTCGGCATCCGCCTGAAGACCACGCCCGTCCGCCTGATGGGCGGCGGGACGCGAGCCAAGGCCTGCATCTGGTTCTCCGGCTTCTGCAGCCAGGGGGACGGAGCGTCGTTCGAAGGGTATCTTAGCCACGCCAAGGGCGCGGCCGCGCGCATCCGGGACTACGCTCCGACCGACGCAACCCTGCATGGCATCGCCGACCGGCTTCGGGCCATTCAGCGGCGTAACTTCTACCAGCTGGCCGCCGAGGTCAGCCATCGGGGCCGCTACTACCACGAATACACCATGTCGGTGGACGTCACCCGCGACAGCCCGACCTGGCAACCGCCGACCGAGGACGCGGAGGAGATCGTGACCGAGGCGCTGCGTGATCTGGCCCGCTGGCTCTACCGCCAGCTTCAGGCTGAATACGACCACCTGACCTCGGACGAGGCCATAGAGGAGGGGATCATTGTGAACGAGTACACGTTCACTGAAGCCGGGCGGCGGTTCGGTTGATGCTAGGCCTCCAGGTTTCAGAGTTACGGTTGTTACACATATTTCTGTTATTTCACTTGAGATACAGCGCGCATGGCGTATATCTGATGGGAAAAACGGGAGAGACCGATGGCAACGGCGGAAAAGAAGACGGAAGACAAAGGGCTCATGGAGCGCCCTCCGACGCGCGAGGAGATCGATAGCGCCGCGCACGCCGCGACGGCGCATGTCGGCGACGCAGCCGCTGAGGTGCAGCGCGCGGTAGATGCCGCCGTTGCCGTCGGGCGCCTCGGCGACGACGGCGCCGCTCTCGAGCACGATGCGGCCGGCGCCGTCGCTGCGGTTGGCCACCGCCAGCAGCGCATCGCGCAGCTGTTCGCCGAGTTGACG